>JAVEXH010000388.1:0-3464 GCA_034004175.1 Spirochaetia bacterium | reverse complement strand
ATTTTGGCTGTGTGCCTGCAAGCCTGGACAGGGCCGTGATGGTCGCCGGTGCATCCGCAGCCAGGCCGAGGTGGATCTCCTCGGGTATGGCCCAGGCTTCGATCATGGTCTGCTTCGGTTTGCGGAAGTCGAATACACAATAGGCCTTGGTCTCCAGATTGAACCATGTGTGGCTGCTGGTTATGAATGATGGTTGGGCATAATACGTGGTATGCCATTTCCCGCCGGCCCCACCCCAGAGGTTGGCCAATAATGTTATGAGGTTTTTCCCTCTGCCAACACCTTGCTCCTCTGACCACAGGGGAACACGGCTGCCTTTGAGATCCAGGCGACTGTACTGCTCGCCACAGCCAAAGATTCTCTCGCCGGGCGTGGCGGGCAGACGCAGACGGAAACGGTTGAAGGAAGAGTCATACCGTGAGAATCCGATACGCAGGTGTCCAGCGTCTTCCCTGACGCTCATGCGGGTCATGCCGTCGAAGTCGATCTCGATGAAGTCGTCCTGGAGGTTCAGAAGTTTGTACAGCCTTGCAGGATGGCGTTTGTGTCTCTTCTGGCCAAGCCTGAAACTGCCCTTGCGCTGCTGTACCGTTGCTTCGGCGGTGCCGAACTCCACAAGAGGAGACTTGTGCCCATGGTGCAGCATCATCCTGTCATCCAGGAATATGGTAAAGCCTTCAGTTGAACTTTCGATGCGCAACACCCCGGATACCTCCATAGCTGCCCCTGCCGCGCTGGACAGAAGGGCTCCGGCTCAAGATACACCACGGTAATGCCCCGCGCAATAGCAGCCCTTTCCCGGCAGCATGTATCTGGCGGTGGAGACCTGGAAAGGGCGTCCCGGAGACGCAGCTTGAAGGCAGCGATGTTGTAATGCCTGTGCTCATAGACTAGAATCGGCCTGAGTATGATCCATGCAGCACTTGCTTCAGCCGCCCTTCTGGGCGAGTCACCTGAAACTGTCCTCCAGACAGCCCTTGATGCAGGTGTCAATGGTGTGGAATGGTCAGCTGATGGCTTCCTGGAGCAGGGCGACATCGAGTCGGCCGGGGAACTGATGATGAAGACCCTGCGTGCCGGGCTCTGCTCGGTCTCCTACTCGTCGTTGTTCAGGTTCGGCATCCATGACCATGGCAAATTCGGCCGGGTGCTGGAAACCGCTGCCAGTCTTCATGCCCCCGTGGTGCGTGTCTGGACCGGGTTGCGTGGGGTAGGAACCGGTTTTGTGGATCACGAAGGCCGGGCAAGCCGCGATTTTGCAGCTGAAATACTCGGATTGGCCGATAAGGCCGGCGAGCTTGGCATAAGCCTGTGTTTCGGCTTTGCCAAGGATTCCATCCTGGACAGTTACGACACGGCGATCAGGTTTTTTGACTCCCTGGACCATCCCTTCATCAAGCTGGTATGGGAACTCCTTGATGGTTATGGCTTTGACCCAGCCCGGGAAGCCTTTGCAGCTTTATCCGGCCGGATAGGAATGGTACTCATCAGGAGCACCGACAATCCGGAGAATCATCGCAATCTGGCGGAGAACGCCGAAGACTGGCTGGAATACCTGGATGCCTTCGATGAGCAGGGTGGCAGCCCCGATATGGTCCGCCACGTGCTTATCCGGTCATTCAAGGATGGCGACACGGCCAGATTGATGGAAGACGTCAGCCACATTGCCACCTGGAGCCGCAAACTGCGGCAGTATCACCGTCGCCGCATCTACTGATGCGCCGTGTCTACTGACACGACGTGTCTACTGATGCGCCGTGTCTACTGACACGACGTGTCTACTGACACGAGGCATCTACTGATGCGATGGCTTGGGAGCCAAAGCCTGTTCCAGCGATTTGGCTTCGTCCCAGTATATATCCATGGCTTCCAGCTTGCCGGGTTCCATGACTTGTCCGCTCTCCTTCATGCGCTTTTCTACATGCCTGAATCTGGTGCTGAACTTCTCTATGGTCCGGTGCAGGGCAATTGCCGGGTCTACATGATGCCTTCTGGCTACGTTGACTGCAGAGAACAGCAGGTCACCTAGTTCTCCTTCAATGGCAGCCTGATCGGTCTGTGGTGCCGTGCAGACCTGTCGGCACTCTTCCAGTTCTTCGGCCAGTTTGTCCCAGTTGCCATGGTGGTCTGGCCAGTCAAAACCCACCTTGGCTGCGGCTTTCTGCAGTTTGTATGCCCGTTCCAGAGGAGGCAAGGCACGGGAGACCCCGTCCAGGGCTGAATCCTTCCTGCGTCGGCCCTCTACTTTCTCTTTTATATCGTTCCACTGGGCAATCACCGCATCGGGAGTGTCAGCGGTGGAATCGCCGAACACGTGCGGGTGCCTGCGTATAAGCTTCTCCGAGATGGTGCCCAGTGAATCGGCAGTGGTGAAGCTTCCTGACTCCTCGTACATCACGGTCAGCATGGTGGCCAGCAGGTACAGATCACCGATTTCTTCCTGGATATGGGCTGGTTCCCCGTCGTTGATGGCCTCTACGCACTCGTAGGCTTCTTCAAGCAGATTGCCGCGGATGCTGGCCGGGGTCTGCTCCCGGTCCCAGGGGCAACCCTCGGGGCTGCGGAGCTTGGTTACGATTTCATAGAGGCGGCCGAAGGCCTCTTTGGTGGCGACAGAGCTGGCCAGTGCCTGAGCGGCAGCGCTTGGACTTTTTGATGCAGGATTGGTGGTTTCCATAGCTGCATTCTGCCCGAGCTGATACCAGTATGGCAAGTCTCAGGTGGTGTCATCTGGATTCTGGATGCCAGTGGGCGCGTCGGGCCGGGCGTTGCTACGGCCTGGCATTCCAGGGGTTCAGAAGCGGCACCCCGGTACGCAGGTACTCGCCTTCACTGCGGGTTACCAGGGTGCAGCCGTGCCGGAGCATACTGGTGACCGCAACTACTGGTTTGTCCATGCGGTCTCCCTTGGGATTCTCTCCGGACTCCTGTAATTACAGGCTGTATTTTTATGCAGAAAAGTGCTTCCTGAGTGCATAAGTACCTTGCAAAGCCGTTGACACAAGTGGCCTGCATGCCCCATTGTGCGTTCGATTTGGGGGCTTTGCAAACCGGCTTTCCTGCAGGGAAAGCATCATAGGATGATGGAGGGGATAAGGAACCAGAGGTGAAAGGGAGCGACGTACGCATCGATACTGTCCGCAAGTCCTTCGGCGACTTCATAGCCCTGGACGATGTGAGCATAGACATCAAGAAGGGCGAATTCTTTTCGCTCCTCGGACCATCGGGATGCGGCAAGACCACGTTGCTCCGCATCATAGCAGGATTCGAAAACCCCGACCGTGGCGTCGTCCTCCTGGACGGCAAGGATGTGGTTCCTCTGACCCCCGATGTCAGGCCGGTCAATACGGTTTTCCAGAATTACGCCCTGTTTCCCCATCTTACCGTCTTCGAGAATGTGGCCTTCTCGATGCGGATCCACAAAGCGTCCGAAGCTGATGTACGATCAAAGGTCGGTGAATACC
>JAVEXH010000387.1:0-3472 GCA_034004175.1 Spirochaetia bacterium | reverse complement strand
GTCCCCTAGTTTGCGGTACCGGTCTTCAAGCAGGAAGGCAAGGAAAAGATAGAGGCTGGACGAATAGGAGTTGCCGATGTCTGCTATGGGATCCACGCCTTTGTAGAAACCGCGCTCATCCAGCCAGGCTATGGCATCGTGCTCATCCAGGTTCAGGTGGGTCTTCAGCAGTTTCTTCATGGCCATTTCAGGCATGTTGCGGAAGGGGGTATGAAGGACGACGAAGTCCGTATCAGCCAGCAGGTTCGATGGAGTAGTCCCGATCCTGGAGGCATGGTCCTGGAAGGCATCATCCAGGCTCTGGTTGTAGCAGTCCATGGAATACGAGCCCTTTACCTTGGCGGTTACCGAACCAAGGGGGCGGAAGAAGTCATCCACGTCCCGGGAGCACAGTCCGGCATTGGCCAGATCCAGTTCAAGCAGGCGGGGATCGGTCTCCACGAGTATTGCGGCAGCCCCTGCACCCTGGGTCAGTTCGGCTGTGGTTTTGGTGGTGTACCGGGAGATGTCAGTGGTGATGACCATGCCGCTCTCGTCCCTGCCGGAGGCGGCAAGCATGCCGGCTACGGACATCAAACCGACCGTACCACCTGCGCAGGCGTGCTGCACCTGGAAGGTGGCCAGACTGGATGGCAGAGGCAGGCCGCTGCGCTGCAGCATGCCCTGCACATAACTGGCAACCGGTTTGGAGTGATCCAACCCCGTCTCTGTTCCCACGGCAAGGTAACGCAGGCCGGCAAGGGACCTGCCCGAGTTGTCTGCCATCAGTTCATAGGCAGCCTCTGCTGCCATGGTGGCACTGTCCTCGCCGGGAGCAGGGAAACGTATTGCCCGCTGCCCTGTTACCGCCACGGCCCTGCCGAAGTGCCTTTCAAGGGAAGGATCCTCGCCTACCCTCCTTGTGACCAGGTCATTGAGCTGTATCTGCATTCGCGGTACATAGACCCGGATATCGCCGATTCCTACACGTTTGTTTTCCATATCCAACCATCCTTCCACCCTGCCAGTAGGGCATCATTACCATTTAAATCATCATTAACTGAAGTTAATCAAACCCTTCCATCGGGTCAAAGGAAAATCTACAGAAAGTTGAAACTCTTATATAGCTTTCCGCACTCTTGTTCCGGCTTCGTGTTTGATCGATACTTTTTACCATGAAAACAGACGAAAAGCGACGGGTAGTGGTGGTCGGTGGCGGCATAGGCGGCATGGCTGCGGCAGCCCTCCTGGCCAGGGACGGTATGGATGTCACGGTACTGGAACGCAACGACCAAGCCGGTGGACGGGCACGGACCTGGGAGAAAGACGGGTTCACCTTCGACATGGGGCCATCCTGGTACCTCATGCCCGAGGTTTTTGAACATTTTTTCGGGCTCTTCGGGGAGAAACGCGAAGACTGGTATACCCTGAAGCGTCTTGACCCATCATACCGGGTCCTCTATGGCCCAGGGGACGCCAAGGATGTTTCCAGCAATCCGGACAGCGTGGCTGCCCTCTTTGATTCCTTTGAACCGGGATCCGGAGCCAGGCTCAGATCCTATCTGGCCGACGCAGCCTACAAGTACAAAATAGCCATGAAGGAATTCCTGTATCGGGAGTACCGCTCGGTGTTCAACTTCTTCAGCAGGCGCATGATGGTGGAAGGCCTGAAACTGAAGGTGCTCGGCAACCTTGATGCAGAGGTCTCACGCCTCTTCAAGGACCGGCGGGCCAGGCAGATCCTTGAATACGCCATGGTGTTCCTGGGAACTGCACCCAAGGACGCTCCGGGTTTGTATTCCATAATGTCCCATGTAGACCTGACCCAGGGAGTCTTCTACCCCATGGGCGGTCTTGTATCCGTTGCCAAGGCTGTGCGGAAGCTGGCCGAAGCCCAGGGAGTGAAGTTCCAGCTGTCCACCGAAGTGGAGGCCATTCTGGTTGAAAACGGCAGGGCAACAGGGGTACGGGCCCACAAGCTGTCTGCCGAAGGCAAGGCTACCGGCGATGGCTTTACCATGGAAGCCGATACAGTGCTGGCAAATGCCGACTACGCCCATGTGGAGACCAAGCTGTTGCCCCCTGAAGCCCGCAGTTATTCCGCTTCCTACTGGAAGAAGCGGGTGGTGGCGCCGTCGATGTTTGTCATGTATCTGGGACTCAGCAAGACCCTCCCGAAGCTGGTACACCACAACCTGTACTTCCAGGAAGACTGGGACAGCCATTTTGACACCATCTTCAAGAAGCCGTCATGGCCGGAGCGGCCCTGCTTCTATGTCTCGTGCATAAGCAAGACTGACCCGGACATGGCTCCCCCGGGCGGGGAGAACGTATTCCTGCTCATTCCGGTGGCTGCGGGGCTGGATGACACCGACGAAGTGCGTGAGAAATTCGCAAATGAGGCTATAGATCACCTTGAACATGTTTCCGGCGAGCAGATCCGTCAGTACATTACTGTAAAGAGAATCTTCAGCCAGCGTGATTTTGCCGGAGACTACAATGCATGGCTGGGCACCGCCCTTGGCATATCCCATACCCTGGGGCAGACCGCGGTGTTCAGACCATCCATGCGGAGCAAGAAGGTGGGCAACCTGTTCTTTACCGGACAGTACACCCATCCGGGCATCGGGGTGCCGATGGTGCTCATTTCGGCAGAAGTGGTGGCGGGGATAATCGGAAAGGATTGACCATGCCCGACAGCGTCCAGACTGCGGTATTCAAAGAAGGAAGTACCACCTACTTCAATTCCAGCCTCTTCTTTGCGCCATCCATACTGGAAGAGGTGAAGATATTGTACGGCTTCGTACGGGTGGCCGATGATTTTGTGGACAGCACACCCCAGGACGCCAAAGGCTTCCTCCGCTTTGCCCATCGGTACCGCCAGGCCCTGGCTGGCCACCTTTCCGGTGACCCCATCATCGACTCCTATGTGGCTCTTGCGGACAGACGGGGCTTTGATCCGGCCTGGACAGAGGCCTTCCTTTCTGCCATGGAGTCGGACCTGCACAAGCACTACTACGCCAGCGAGGCAGAGACCCTGCGCTATGTGTATGGCTCCGCCGAGGTGATTGGACTGTTCATGTCCCGCATCATGGGCCTGCCGGCAGACGCTGAAGAACCGGCCCGGCTGCTTGGCAGGGCAATGCAGTACATCAACTTCATCCGGGATGTAAACGAAGACCGCAAACTGGGCAGGCGTTACCTGCCGATCGAAGGCACCGGGCTTGCGGAGGATTGGGTCCCCGATCCTGAGGAGGCTGCAAAACAACCGGAAGCCTGGGCGTCCTTCATCCACACCCACCTTGACCGTTACCGGACATGGCAGACCGAGGCCGAAAAGGGGTATGCCTATATCCCACGCCGGTCAAGGGCAGCGGTGAAAACTGCCGGGGACATGTATAACTGGACGGGCAGCGTCATACAGAAGGATCCTCTGGTGGTGTTCAACCGCAAGGTAAAACCCAAAAAAAGCCTGATCATGGCCACCGCCATA
>JAVEXH010000386.1:0-3480 GCA_034004175.1 Spirochaetia bacterium | reverse complement strand
ACAGGGCCGCAAGTATGATCGATCTATGTAATCGCATTATCCAACCTCCTTGGTATCCGTCAGAATTTTATGGTCGTGACCAGACTCGAAGTGATTTCGAAGTCATTTATAGTCGGGTCGTAGCGCAGGTTGTACAGCAAGGTAAAGATGGCAGCACCGGACTGGTAATTAACCGCGGCGGTTATGACTGCGTTGTTCGGATCGACCAGGTCTTCGAAGAAGGGGTTGTCCATCCCGAGCATGTATTTCTCATAGACAAAGTCGAAGAAGAAACCGCCCAGCACACCCTCGCGGAGCCCTGCGACTCCCCTGAGATGGGGGTAGTCACCCTGGAAGTCAGAATCTGTTTCCGCAGCTGCAAAGGGGCCATCAACAGAAACTTCAAAGTAGATCTTGTCTTCAAAGAGGCTGGTGCCTGCCTTGGCCAGCCAGCCGGCAAAGGCATCGCCCGTCGGGTCGGTGTCCATGAACTCTGCTTTGGCAACCCGGTACAGATCATAGTTTGCATCGAAGTAGGCAGGGATGAAACCGGCGCCCAGGAGGCGGAGTTGGGCACCATAGGTCAGGAAGCCGGCCTTGCCGCCTGCGCCGAGCATGAAGCCTGTGCGGCCCTTGGGCTGGAAGCCCATTTCCATGAAGGCAGCGAGGGGAAAGAGTTCGCTCTTGATAAGGGGCATGAAAATGTCAGCGCCGCCGATTGCCACCTGATCATAGCCGACCTTTTGATCATCGGGAACGAAGGTCTCGGGGTCGGTATCGAGGGCGATGGTGGCACCGACCTGCATGTCCTTGAGTATGGGGATGCTGGTTGTTACCAGCGGGCGGACAAAGAGCCGGGTGCCGAAGACATCGAAGCGGGCCAGGTTGCCGGTAAGTGCCTCTATGCCGACAAAGGGGAAGTTGAACAACTGGCCGTCCATCCCGACGTTGAGGCCGAAGATGCGTAGTTCTGGAAGGAAACGGGTATTGGAGTAGTTGCCCACCAGGAAGCCGTTGCCCAGGGTCAGGTCATCGATGGAACCCAGTTTCACAAACAGCGGATCCCCACGCTGACCATAACGTACATACATGATTTTTGGCAGATACAAATCGAAGAAACTTTTATCGGAATCTTCATAGTCCGGTACCCAGTCTCCGGGGTAGGGTTCGAAGGCAGTATCAGAGTCAGGCATCAGCTTGAAACGCAGGGTGAAATCGAAGCCGACACCGAAAGGACCGATGGACAGGTCCGGTTTGAATCCCAGGCTGTTCCAGGTTTCAGGGTCTCCATTGGAGTCCGTAAGCACATCGGTTCCCAAGGAGATGCCAGCCTGGAATCCGAAATCCATACCACCTGCATCGGGGTCGTCCTGTGCAAAAGCAAGGGATCCTACACAGAGGATTGCTATAAAGGCTATTGTTTTCGTCATCTAAGATAACCTCCTTCAGGGTACTTACGTAGTATACTGCTGTTTGACAGAAAAAACACCCGCGTGTTATTGTTCATGGACCCGAAAAAAGCCGGACTTCTGATTCCCCCTTGCAGTTAGCGGGGCCGGAAGCAGGCTGCGGCGCCTGTATCAGACTCCGGGAGGAATGGTATGGATTTTTTCGGAACACTTCAATCGATATGGCACAATCGCGGTACTCTCCTGTGTGTGGGTCTGGATCCCAGGATGGAGAAGGGGGAGACTCCGGAGTCTGTCTATAAGCGGATGAAGGCCCTGGTGGACGCTACCGCTCCATATGCGGCCTGTTTCAAGCCCAATATCGCTTTTTATGAGGCCCAGGGACCAGCAGGGCTGGAATTGCTGACCCGCCTGATTGCCGGGATTCCCGATGGAATTCCGGTGATTCTGGATGCCAAGAGAGGCGATATCGGCCCTACTGCAGAGGCCTATGCCAAGGCTTGTTTCGAGGTACTTGGTGCGGACGCGGTTACCTTGAGCCCCTACATGGGCCGTGATGCGGTGGACCCCTTCCTCGCGTATGCCGACAAAGCAGTCTTCCTGCTCGCACGGACCAGCAACCCGAGGGCTGGTGTATTCCAGGATCTGCGTTGCGGAGGCTTGGCACTGTATGAGCGTGTTGCCAGGGAGTGTGCGTCCTGGTCAGACAGGGTTGGCCTTGTTGCCGCGGGCAATGACGTGACCGGCCTGGCTGCAGTCAGGGCTGTGGCACCCGAGGCCTGGCTCCTGGCTCCGGGGATCGGGGCCCAGGGAGGAACCATTGCAGAAGCCTGGCGTGCCGGTGCAAGAGCAGACGGCCTTGGCATCCTGCCGGTAGCAGCCAGGTCGGTTGCCGGCGCTGCCGACCCTGGTGATGCTGCAAAGTCCCTGGTTGATGAAATGAAGAAGGCTGTGCATGCCACATCCGGTATAAAAGCAACAGGCTTTGACAAGCTTGGGCAGCTGAAGCACCGATTGATGAAGGGCCTGGTAGAGACTGAATGCTTCAAGACCGGTAGTTTTACCTTGAAAAGCGGCAAGGTTTCACCGTTCTACATCGATCTGAGACGGGTCATTTCGGAACCTTCCTTGCTTGATACTGTTGCAGAGGCCTATGCCCATCTGGTGTCCGGACTGGAATTTGACCGCATAGCCGGAATTCCGGCGGCTGCCTTGCCTCTGGCCACAGCGGTGGCGATCAAAACCGGCAAACCCATGATCTGGCCCCGTATGCCGGCAAAGGCGCATGGAACGGGCGTCCGGGTGGAAGGGGCCTTCAAGCCTGGAGAAAAGATTCTGCTGCTGGATGATCTCATCACGACAGGTGCATCAAAACTGGAAGCCCTCGAGATTCTGAGGTCAGAAGGACTGGTTGTACAGGATCTTGCAGTGCTGATCGAGAGGGGAAGGCAGGGCAGGGTTGACATGGACGCCCAGGGGGTCCGGCTTGTTGCTTTTTTCGATGTCCGTGAATTGTTTTACATCTGTGAAGAACTCGGAGTGATGGGAGCCGCTGAAAAAGCCAGGATGGAAGCCTGGGTCGATGCCGAACAGACATCGACCTGAAAGCTGCTTCTGGTTCAGACGCGGTGGCCGTCTACCATTTCCGACAGTTTCCTTGATGACAGATAGGCATTGATGTGGTCGCTCATGTCATCCCAGATACGGCCGGCCTCGCATTCTTCTTTTCTGGTGCAGATCGGTGATTTGCCGCAGACACAGGGGGCTATACTGACCCCTTCTCCCGAGGCGTCGATGATGTCTTTGAGGGTTATATCCTCCAGGGGTTTTGCGAAGAAGAAGCCTCCACTCGGACCTCTGACAGAAGCTATGAGACCTGCCTTCCTGAGCCTGAAAAAAATCTGCTCAAGGAATTCAGCCGAGATTCCTTCCAGTTCAGAGATGGTCTTGATTGAAACCGGCGTATTGTCGGTACTTCTTGATGCAAGCGCCAAGACTGCCCTTAAACCGTAGCGTCCTTTTGTGGTAATTCTCATTTTGAGCTCCTGCATTTATGTGCACGACGGCCCTTCAGTGTTTTCAGCCTATTCAT
>JAVEXH010000385.1:0-3492 GCA_034004175.1 Spirochaetia bacterium | reverse complement strand
CCATACGGTCGCTCTTCTGCGAAACAGCATAACTGGCCGAAAAGAAGCGTTCCAGGCCTGCGATGGTGAACCGGTCAGCCTCATGCGACGGGATGGCCCGCACAATAATGCTGGAAGAAAAAGCAGGTATCAAGGCTTGGGGAACAACCCTGTCGGTAATGGCGCTGTCGGACGACTGGCCCAGGACCAGTCTATCTCCAGCAGCCAGGGCCCGTCCATCCAGTCCGCCGAAGCCACCACGCTGGAAGGTGGCCCGGCTGCCCATGACCATGGGCACAGCAATGCCGCCATTCACCGCAAAATACATACGCAGACCTGTTTTTGCCATGCCAAGGCGCAACACAGCTCCGGCCCTGGCTCTCAGGGACCGGTGCATGGCCACAGCCTGGTCATCCAGGAAGGCTGGCGTATCCGCCCCGGCCAGGGCAAACATGGTGGCCGCTTCAAAACGCAGTTCCAGCCCGCCCAGGGTGCATTCGATGCAGGCTGAGCCAGGTTCATTCCCGGCAAGGATGTTGGCCAGGCTCATGGAATATTCGTCCATAGGACCGGAAGGAGGCACGCCTGCAGCCTGGAACCCGAAACGGCCTGTATCCTGGACTGTACTCAGTGCGCCAGGCTTGAGCACGAGAAGAGTAGTGGAAACAGCGCTGCCACCGGCTGATTCCGGCGCTTTGACAGGTGCTGGTACTGGCGCAGAATCGTCGATTGTCCGCTCGTCATCCGGTGCGACTTCCCGCTGGCTTTGCAGTGCATCGAATTGTTCATGGCTTATGGGAACAAAGCGGACATAACTGCCTGGTGCCAGCAAGGCTGGAACCTGCCTGGCTGGATCGAAAAGGGTCAGGGGAGTCCGGCCGATCAGGTTCCAGCCACCGGGGCTTTCAAGTGGGTAGACACCGGTCTGGGCGTCGGCTATGCCCACCGATCCGGCAGGTACCTTGGTCCGGGGCGTCTTGAGCCGGGAAGCGGCAATGCGGGGATCCATGCCGCCAAGGTAGGGGAAGCCCGGTGTGAATCCAAGCATGTACACCAGGTATGGTTTTGACGAGTGGATGGCTATGACTTCATCGGGAGTCAGTCCTGTCTTGGTGGCCACGGTATCCAGATCCGGGCCGTAGTTCCCGCCATAGGCTACCGGCAGCTCGATTATGTCCTTGGCGGCTTCTGAAGATACCGGTTCCATGGCGGATGCCAGAGCCTGTAGTGATGATGCGATGGCGGTGGTATCCGAAAGCAGGGGGTCAAAAACCACCAGCAGGGAGTTGTACGCTGGCACCAGTTCGTAGAACCCCAACGGCGGCTTTTCCTGGATGGCCTTGGCCAGGGCCGCAAGCTGCCGGTAGTTTGCGTCGTCTATGCTGTTGCCAAGGATCACTATGACCGCAGCTTCACCGAAGGGCTGGATGCTGAAACCGGGGGGCTGGGTCATGACAAGGCTCCAGGTCTGGAGTCGGCCTTGAACGGGGTAACGGCAATGCCGCCGGACTCAAGGGCGGCCCGCAGGGCCTGGGCAAAATCCACGGCTTCCGGGTTGTCACCGTGAAGGCAGATGGTGTCGAAACAGGCGGGGATGGCCTTTCCGGTTATGGAAGGGACGGTGCCGGTGCGGATGGCGGCCAGGGTGCGGCTCACGGCCAGGTCCCGGTCGTGGATGACGGCCCCGGGCTTTGAGCGGGGTACCAGGTGGCCGGACTCATCATAGGCCCGGTCGGCAAAGAATTCCCTGGCATAGGGCAAGCCGAGTTCTTCTGCTGCCCTGGACAATTCACAGTCAGGCAGGCCTACAAGGTATACACCTCCACCCAGTGACTGTACGGCCTTGGCTATGCTTCTGGCCAGGGCAGGGTTCGCCGTGGCATCGTTGTACATGGCTCCGTGGGGTTTTACATGGGACAGCCTGCCTCCGGCTGCTTCGGCAAAGGCCCGGAGGGCGCCGGCCTGGTACAGTATGGCGCTGTACGCCTCGTCCGGGGACAGAGCCATGGACCGCCTGCCGAAACCGGCAAGGTCCGGATAACCGGGGTGGGCGCCGATGGCAACCCCGGCAGCCATGGCGGCGCTGACGGTGGTCTGCATGACTACCGGATCGCCGGCATGCCAACCGCAGGCTATGTTGGCCGAACTGATCGATGGCAGAAGCCGGGCATCAAGTCCCATGGTCCAGGCCCCGAAACCCTCGCCCATATCGGCATTGAGATCTATGTATTCCATATATGCTCCAGGTTCATATCGATTCCAGGCTCATATCGATTCCAGGCTCATGTCGATTCCGGTTTCATAGCCACTCCATCACCAGTTTGTACATCTGCCGGATGGTCTGGAGATATTCATCGGCCGGCAGGCCGTCTACCGAACAGGTATGTTCCCTGGTCGCACCGTCCACGCCGCCGGCTTCGTATACTGCCTGCAGGACAGCCATTTCTTCTTCGGGGCTGGGCAGAACCGCCCGGCCTGCCAGTATCGACACAGCTCCAGCCAAGGCATAGGCTCCCCAGTTGGAGATGCCCGCAGCCACCGGAAAATCGGAATCGGCGGCGCAGAAGATTTGTTCTCCCATGGCTACTGCGGCCACACATGAATCCCGTAGTGACCCCATGCCAAGCTCGTTGCCACCGTCACCTATCGCGGCAGTCTTCCATGTCCTGTTCCCTGGGCTATCCCCCGGGCTGGTGAAGAGGATGTCGGCTGACGGCGCTATGTCATCAAGGATGGTTCCGCGCATGGAATAGCGGTGGCCGTCTGCCGCTGCACCTGGCCGCTCTACTGCCAGAACCAGATCGGGTCTGAAATCGGCTGCCAGATCAAGGCAGAACCTGGCGGCTTCCTTGTTCCCGTCAGGTAGCACGGTTATCGCAGTAGGCAATCCCGTATCCATACTGGCCGTATCCGTGCCGGCCGGAGACTTGCTGGCCGGAGACTTGCTGGCCAGCGGTTTGCGGGTTGCAAGGGCAGCGGCGACCAGGCCGGACGAATGTCTGTCGGTCAGGATCATGGCGGTAGCCCCCAGGCTAGACAGGCATGATGCAAGCGCAGATGCGCCGGGGGGACCATCGGTCTCGCCGATCATGGCAGAGCGGACACAGAAGCCGGTAATGATCAGAACCCGCCTTGCGGACAACAATGCATCCGCCGCCGGTCCGAGCAATCCAACCGGAGCCTTGGACGATAGTCCCCGGCCACCTGGATCGTGCCTGGCCAGGCCTTCCAGTCGGGCTATGGCATCTGATTGCAGGCAGGTGGCAGCCGGGCTGGACTTTTCTGCCTTGTCTCCGCTCATCTGCCGTTTCCAGCGGTGGGAAGGTTGTCGGGTTTCTCTGCCAGTTCTTCGTCACGGATGTCGGTTATGAACATGTGGCCCGGTGCATGGGTGATGACTATTTCGGGTCTGGCGCGGCGCAGAGCCATCTGGGGGGTAACACCGCAGGCCCAGAACACAGGAACCTCGCCATCCCGTATCTCGGGGGTATCACCGAAATCCACCTTCATGAT
>JAVEXH010000384.1:0-3495 GCA_034004175.1 Spirochaetia bacterium | reverse complement strand
CTGACATACTTGAATCAGCACAGAATGAGAGGACTCAATGATGGGGCAGGTAACACTTCTTGGAGCAGGACCTGGGGACGTCGGACTCATGACAGTCCGGGGAGCCCAGGTACTAGCCCGGGCAGATGTGGTCATATACGATTTTCTGGCGGATCCGGCTTTTCTTGCCATGGCCAATCCCGCTGCCGACAGGATGTATGTAGGTAAAAGTGGTGCCATGCACACAATGGAGCAGGCGGAGATAAACGAGCTTTTGGTAGATCAAGCCAGGCAGGGCAAGCGGGTTGTGAGGCTCAAAGGGGGAGACCCGTATATATTCGGCCGGGGAGGTGAGGAGGCGGAATTTCTTGCAGAGCGGGGAATCCCGTTTGCTGTCATTCCCGGCATTGCTTCAGCTCTTGGAGCCTCTGCCTATGCTGGTATTCCCCTGACTGACAGGAAGTTTGCTTCTTCTGTCACCTTTGTTACGGGCCATGAGGATCCTTCCAAAGTGACGACGAGCATCAACTGGAAGGCCTTGGCCGAAACCGGTGGTACCCTTGTCGTCTACATGGGCATACGTAATATCAGTCTCATTGCAGACTTGCTCATGCAGAATGGCCGTTCCGGGACGACTCCGGTGGCTGTGGTCCAGTGGGCCACCCAGCTGTATCAGCGATCTGTGCAGGGAACCCTTGCCACTGTCGCTGGAATTGTGGAAACAGAAAAAATTGAACATCCTGCCCTCATCATCGTGGGAGAGGTTGTTGGCTCCCGCAGGGGGCTGAACTGGTTCGAGAATCTTCCCCTTTTCGGAAAGACCATAGCTGTTACCAGAGCGGTTGACCAGGCAGGTTCCCTTGTGGAATTGCTGGGCGCCCAGGGAGCCAGGCTCATCCAGGCGCCGGCAATACGGATCGAACCTCCCGCGGACTGGATGGAGGTTGACGAGTCAATCCAGCGGCTTGGTTCGTATGACTGGACGGTTTTTACCAGTGTCAACGGTGTCAAGGCATTTTGCGGGCGCCTGCTGGCCCTTGGGTATGATGCCCGGCATTTCGGCGCGGGCCATATTGCTGCCATCGGTGAACCTACAGCCGAGGCCCTGTTGGCATACGGGCTTAAGGCGGATTATGTACCAAAGGTATATACCTCGGCTTCATTGGCGGATGGTCTGGCTGTAAAACCCGGCGACAGGGTGCTCCTGGCCAGAGCGGATATCGGTACTGCGGGACTGAGGGTTTCCCTGGTGGAAAAGGGTGCCGTTGTGGACGATGTAGCAGTCTACCGGACTTTGGCCGCTGACTTTGATGTCGCGGCGTTGAGGGACGCCCTGACTGATGGCAGGCTGCAGGGCATTACGTTTACCAGTGCCTCCACAGTCCGTTCCTTCCTTGAAAAGACAAAAGCTGCCGGCCTGGCTGTTGATGATTCCAGCTGCGCCCTGTTTTCAATCGGCCCCGAGACTTCGCAAGCCCTGCGCGAGGCTGGACTTGCACCAGCCCGGGAAGCCGGGGTTCACACAATACCAGGACTTGTAGACGCGATACTTGATTATTACAGAAGTACCAGGGGAGCAAAACATGATTGATATTTCCCGCTTGTATCTGGGGCTTGAAAAGGAGGCTGATCGCCTCCGTTATGAGCGGCCGAAGGAACAGCGCAAGCCGGTGGTTGTTTTCAGCGCAACCAAACGCTGTAATCTGAAGTGCTGCCATTGCTATGCCCATTCTCCGGATGGACAGGCAGAGCCTGAACTCACCACAGCACAAGCCAAGGCCCTGATCGATGACCTCTCGGCTTTCGGATCGCCGGTGATGTTGTTTTCCGGAGGCGAGCCCCTGATGCGCACCGATATGCCGGAACTCATGGCCTACGCGGTGGAAAGGAAAATGCGGGCAACCCTTTCCACAAATGGGACCTTGATTACAGAAGCCATGGCCCGGGAACTGAAAAAAGTCGGCCTGACCTATGCCGGTATCAGCCTGGATGGACTGGCTGCAGCCCATGACAGCTTCCGCGGGGTGGATGGAGCCTTTGACAAGGCGCTTGCGGGCATCAGGGCCTGCAAAAAGGCAGGAATCAAAGTTGGTCTACGACTGACCCTGACCCGCTCCACGGTGGAAGAGATCGACAATATCTTCAGATTGATGGTGGATGAGGATATCCCGCGCATCTGTTTTTACCATCTGGTCTATACCAAGGATAGCCCGGATATCCGGGATATCGACCTGAGCCATGAGGAATCCCGGGCGGTTTTCAACAGGATTGTGGATATCACCGCAGACTTGCATGCAAAGGGAATATTCACAGAGGTCCTGACGGTGGATAATGCCTGCGATGGGCCAGCGCTGTATCTGCGGCTTCTGAAAGAGGATCCGGTAAAAGCGGAGAAAGCCAGAAAACTACTTGAGATTCAGGGTGGCGACGCCACTGGCACAGGAATTGCGTGTGTGGACTGGACAGGCAAGGTCTTTGCAAACCAGTTCTGGCGGCATCATTCCTTCGGGAATGTGCTGGAACGGCCGTTCAGGGAAATATGGATGGATCGTACAGACCCTTTGATGGACGGCCTCAAGGACAAGGCCAACCGCCTCAAGGGCCGGTGCGGAGCGTGCAGGTTCAGACAATTGTGTATGGGCAGTTCCCGGGTACGGGCTGAGGCGGTGGATGGCGACCCCTGGGCTGCGGACCCTGCCTGTTATCTCAGTGATGAAGAGATCGGAGTACTCCATGGATGAACTACTGATCCGGAAACGGCGACTGCGGAAATCCCCGGGTTTGCGGGCTATGACTGCTGAAACCAGGCTTCAGGTTGAAAACCTGATTGCACCTTTTTTTGTGAAAGAAGGTACCGGAGCCGACGAACTCATTCCGAACATGCCTGGCCAATTCCGGTGCAGTATCGGGAGCCTTGTGGACCGGTGCCGCAGGATCCATGCTCTGGGTATTCCTGCGGTTCTGCTCTTTGGCATTCCCGATCAGAAGGATGAATGCGGTTCATCGGCCTATGATCCTGATGGTATCATCCAGCGCGCGGTGCGGGCACTGAAGAAGGATGTTCCCGGCCTGGTCGTCATAACCGATGTCTGTATGTGCGAGTACACGAGTCACGGTCATTGCGGGCTGCTCTCGGGAGATACCGTAGACAATGACGCTACTCTGCCCCTGCTGGCCAGGATTGCTGTTTCCCATGCGGAGGCCGGAGCGGATATCGTTGCTCCCAGTGATATGATGGACGGCCGAGTGATCCATATACGAAGGGCCCTGGATGCCGCAGGACACAAGGATACGGCAATCCTCTCCTATGCTTCCAAGTTTGCCAGTGGGTTTTACGGCCCATTCCGGGATGCCGCAGGTTCAGCTCCATCCTTTGGAGACCGGAAAGCCTATCAGATGAATCCGGCCAATCCCAGGGAAGCCCTGCACGAGGCCTTGCTGGATGTGGATGAAGGTGCGGACATGCTGATCGTGAAGCCTGCCCTGCCATATCTGGACATCATTCATGCTGTGCGT
>JAVEXH010000383.1:0-3497 GCA_034004175.1 Spirochaetia bacterium | reverse complement strand
AGAGCATCGATCCGATCGACCCGGTTCAGGGACTGTATGATCAGACCTGTCTCCACCGGAATATCAAGAAGTGCTCCCCTGGCATTGCCTGGATAGTACATGAGCAACTCAGTGGCGATGGGCCTGCCATCCCGTTCAAGTATCAAGGCGAGGTTTATCATAAGTTCATCCTGAACGGCCTGCTGAACAGGGTCCACTCTGAGACTGGACAGGAGCAGGACCAGGGAGACCACTATCAGGATGATTATGAGGACGAGGAACATGACGCTTTTATCAATCTAAGACCGGGGCATCGGCTAGGCTTCCTTTCTGTCAGTGTGCCTCAGGCCATACAAGTGCCGGGCAGTTATGCAGTCGGCCACTCCGTCTGGAACCAGATGCCGCCAGGCTCCCCCGGATGCTACCCGCTGCCGGACCAGAGTCGACGATACAGGAATCAGCAGGTTTGAGGCAAACCGGCATGGATACGCAAAGGCTTCAGGCATACAGCCGGAACGCCTGGCCAGGATGAGATCTGCCCTGGCCACAATGCCTTCAGGGTCCCGCCAGAAGGGAAAGCCGGAGGCCAGATCATCGCCGATGATCAGGCCAGGCTTGCC
This sequence comes from Spirochaetia bacterium, assembly GCA_034004175.1. Lineage (GTDB taxonomy): Bacteria > Spirochaetota > Spirochaetia > Treponematales > UBA12059 > MIBM01. Next base: position 2,898 of record JAVEXH010000383.1, on the reverse strand, counting down.
GTCCATGTCGTAGGCATCCATCAGATGATCAAGGGTATCCACTGTATATGAAATACCGCCTCGATCAAGCTCACAGGTTTCCACAACGAACAATGGATCCGAAGAAACCGCTGCCCTGAGCATGCACAGCCTGGCTTCGGGACCAGGGTCATCTGCCAGCACCTTGTGGGGAGGCTGGAAGGATGGAACGAGCAAGACCCTGTGGTAACCAAACTCCACGGCCAGCTCTTCCGCCAATATCAGGTGGCCTATGTGCAGGGGATTGAAGGCTCCACCCAGGATCAGAAATCTCATCTCGGGGCGCCAGTCCAAGGATCCCTGTCCTGGGGCTTTTCGGCCTCTGTGACAAAACCGAGGAAGATCCGGGCTACCTGATCCAGACCGTCACCATTGAAGACAGACATGCCGAAGACCCGCTCCGACGGCAGGGCTGCAGTCAATTCCGCCAACCTGCCTTCAGTTTCAGGAAGATCTGTCTTGGTACCAAGCACCACCCGTGGCTTTTCGGCCAGTTCGGGTGAGAATCCACGGAGTTCAGCCATGAGTATGCCGAAGGCCTCGAGGTAATTGTCATCCGAAAGATCGATGAGGAAGGCCAAGGCCGCAGTCCGGGCAATATGCTTGAGGAAGCGTATGCCAAGGCCATGTCCCTCGTGGGCACCCTCTATGATGCCTGGTATGTCCGCCAGGATGATATCCCTGTCTGCGACCGTGAGGACACCGAGATTCGGGATCTTGGTAGTGAAGGGATACGGCGCTATCTTGGGTCTGGCATTGGTGAAGCGATCCAGCAGACTGGATTTTCCTGCATTCGGAAAACCGACGAAGCCGATGTCCGCCATGAGTTGCAGTTCAACCTTCAGATCCACCTGAAAACCCGGCTTGCCTGGCAGGGCTATGCGCGGTGCCTGGTTGGTGCTGGACTTGAAATGCACATTGCCCCAGCCGCCATTGCCACCCTTCAGGTAGGTCCAGCGTTCCTCTGCGTCCTTGCCGAAGTCCTTGATGAGCTCGCCGGTTGACGCATCCCGGATGACCGTTCCCGGAGGCAGGGGAATCACCACATCCTCGCCATCAGAGCCATGCTTGCCGCGGCCCATGCCGTCCTGGCCGTTCCTGGCCTTGAATGTATGGGCATAGCGGATATGCGCCAGGGTCCTGAGGTTGCGGCGGACTTCGAATATGACATCACCACCCCGCCCGCCATCGCCACCGGAGGGGCCTCCCAATGGAACGTATTTCTCCCGCCTGAAGGCGATACAGCCATTGCCGCCCTTGCCGGAAGAGACGGTGATGGTGGTTTCATCGGCGAATTTTATCATTCGGTTTGACGGGCCTCCAAGCCCGTAATACAAAAAATCCGCCGGCAGGCGCCTCTGGCGCATCCGGCGGTCGTACTGAGGAATCCACCCGTACCTGCAAGCGTAGGACGCAAGCCGGAACGCGTCGTCAAGCCTCCAGGGCTTCTATGCCTGCGAAGGTCCGACCGCGGAATTCCTTGAAGAAAACCTTGCCGTCCTTGAGGGCGAAGAGCGTGTCGTCCTTGCCGATTCCTACATTGAGACCAGGATGGATCCTGCTGCCGCGCTGGCGCACCAGAATGGTTCCGGCCTGTACGATCTGATTACCGTATGCTTTTACGCCCAAATGCTTCGCGTTGGAATCGCGTCCGTTTACACCTTTATGTGGCATTATTTCCTCCGTTCGCCGTCTATGATCACATTGATCTTGCCGGGATATTCCCGCTCTACGCTGGACAGCCCCACAAGCAAAAAATCTCCTATGCCTCGAAGGCGCTGAACAACCTCGGCTGGATAGTGCTTCACAACAAAATGAAGTATCCCCGGTGAAGGTGCCTCCCCTGAAGCCTGGACTCCGGGTGTGGCAGACAAGGTCTCGTAGGCCGTCCTCAGAAGGACCGTAGCTGCTGCACACGCAGGATTGGAACCTGAAGGCTCCGATCCTGCGTGTCCCCTCGCCTCCACGCGGCTTATCACACCGTCGGATCCGAAGGAAACCCTGACTTCCATAACCACAGGCTCACAGCCCGACAATATCCTCGACTGCCAGCATGGTATACTGCTGACGATGGCCCTGGGTGCGCCGATAGTTCTTCTTGGACTTGTACTTGAACACGATGATCTTGTCGCCCTTGACCTGGTCCTTGATGGTGGCCTTCACCGAAGCGCCGGCCACGTAGGGAGCACCGACCTTTATGGAGTCGCCGGACAGCATGAGGACGGAGGCAAAATCCACGGCCGTGCCGGTTTCACCCTCCATGCGGTCTACCTTGATGACAGCGCCTTTTTCGGCGCGATACTGCTTACCCTTGATCTCTACCACTGCATACATGCTGTGAACCTCTTGTGTTCCGTATAACGAGGCCGCGGAGACGGGGCTTCCCCTGCGACCGACGCGTACCGTATCGGTTGCCGCGTTCGACGAACGCAACTTTGCGTCCAGTACTATGAGTACCGGCGCGATTTTATACTATGCCGCAAGGGTCGATGTCAACCTTGGCACAACTTCCCATCCAGATCCAGGTGCAAATGCCCTGGAATATGATTCCAGAAGCCTTTCTGGCCTACATTGCCTCCAGAAAGGGAATGCACAACAGGTTCAGTCCATGAACAAGAACTGACCGGACCGCTGAAGCCAGAGCCAGCCTGGAGGCAGCGGTATCTGCATCCTCGCAGTTCAGGATGGGATTGTCATGATAGTACCGGGAGAAAGCCGATGCCAGATCGTACATGTGGGCAGCCACCAGGGCAGGATTGGATTCCGCACCCGCCTGTTCCACAATCTCAGGGTACGGGGCAATCCGGCGTACCAGTGCCCAGTCCGCATCGCCTGCCAGAAGTTCCGGCCGCTGGGTTCCGCCCGGAGCCGTGCCGTCGC
>JAVEXH010000382.1:0-3506 GCA_034004175.1 Spirochaetia bacterium | reverse complement strand
TCTACCGCTCGGAACAGGCGCGCGCCGGTGATTTTGCCCGCAGGATACGCTCCGGGGCTCTCAGAGGATCCACGGGAAAACGATTCGAACGGGTCGTACAGATTGGCATCGGCGGTTCTGATCTGGTACCACGGGCCTTGTATCTTGCACTGGAGCAATGGGCGCGGGAACGGAATCTCCTTGCCGTGAAGGCTTCTTTCATAAGCAATGTCGATCCGGACGATGCCAATGCCGTGCTTGCCAGCATTGATCCGGAATCCACTCTTTTCATACTGGTTTCAAAAAGCGGCACTACCCAGGAGACCCTGGCCAATGAGTCACTGGTAAAGTCGCGGTTGGCCAGTATCCCGGGCATGGATCCATCAAAGCACCTGGTGGCCGTTACCAGCGAGACCAGTCCTTTGGCAAGGAATCCTGCCTATCTGGATTCTTTCTATATCGACGACTATATCGGTGGCCGATACAGCGCAACCAGCGCTGTCGGAGGCGTCATCCTGTCCATAGCCCTTGGGCCGGAAGCTTTTTCGGCCATCCTGTCCGGTGCCGCCGAAGCCGATCTGGCTGCAAAGGAACCTGATATCAGAAAAAATGCTGCCTTGCTGGATGCCCTTCTCGGTGTTTTTGAACGCGATGTCCTTGGCCGACCTTGTACAGCTGTACTGCCCTACTCCCAGGCATTGTCACGCTTCCCGGCACACCTGCAGCAACTGGACATGGAATCCAACGGCAAGCGGGTGGACCGCAGTGGCAAACCAGTCGCCCTGCCTACCGGACCGGCGGTTCTCGGCGAACCGGGAACAAATGGCCAGCATTCCTTCTACCAGCTCCTGCACCAGGGAACGGATGTAATTCCACTGCAGTTCATAGGCTTCAGGCGGAACCAGACAGCCTACGATCCCCTGTTCGAGGGAAGTACCGCACGACGCAAGCTCAATGCCAATCTGACTGCCCAGATAGTCGCCTTTGCGAAGGGCAAGGACGACAGCAATGCCATCAAGCAGTTCCCCGGAGGCCGACCTTCTACCCTCATCTTCGGAGAGGAACTGGATCCGGCTGCCCTCGGAGCCCTGCTGGCACATTACGAGAACAAGGTGATGTTCCAGGGCTTTGCATGGAACATCAATTCGTTTGACCAGGAGGGAGTCCAGCTGGGCAAGGTGCTTACCGGAAAGGTGCTCGCTGCCGGTGGCTCCGGCGATCCGGTACTCGATGCCTATGCAGGGCTTCTGGGAGCCCTATGAGCAACGGAAATGGGTGCATTGCCTTCACCGGAGGAGGAACAGGCGGCCATGTATATCCCGGCCTGGCAGTGATAGAGCGGCTGCGTGACTCCTACGATGGCAGGATAGTCTGGATAGGTTCGGGCAAAGCAGTGGAACGCCAGGCAGTGGAGGCGGCAGGTGTGGAATTCCTGAGTATTCCCACTGGCAAGTTGCGTCGATCCCTGTCCCCGGAAAACCTGGCTGATGTCTTCAAGGTTGCCGCCGGCTATTTCCATGCACGGCATCTACTGAAAAAACTCGACCCTGTACTCCTTTTCTCCAAGGGGGGTTATGTCAGTGTTCCACCCTGCCTTGCTGCGGCCTCCCTGGGAATTCCGTTCTTTACCCATGAATCGGATCTGAGTCCAGGCCTGGCCACAAGGATAAATGCCAGGAAAGCCAGTCACATTTTCCTTGGCTGGCAGAAAACCCTCGGGACGATTCCGGAGTCATGGAAAGCCAGGACTAGCGTTTCGGGCAATCCAGTCAGGGCTGCCATAATCAAGGGAGATCCTGAAGCGGGACGAGCCTGGCTTGGCTTTGACAAGACCCTGCCATTGATTCTGGTACTCGGGGGCAGCCAAGGTGCCCGGCAGATCAATGAACTTATAGCAGCCCTTCTGCCGGAACTTGACAAGCTGGCCAGAGTTGCGCACCAGACGGGGCCGGAAAATGCTCCCTGCCGACCTGATGATGCCTCCTACAAGTCTTTTGAATTCGTGCATGGCGAATTGCCTGACCTGTTGGCGGCCGCTGATCTGGTGATAGGCCGGGCGGGGGCAGGTACCATCGCCGAATGTGCAGCTGCAGGCAAACCCATGCTGCTGGTACCCCTGACCGGGGCAACGCGGGGAGATCAGGTAGAGAATGCACGACTCCTGGAGCAAGAAGGTGCTGCCATGGTGTTTGAAGGCCCCCAGGCGCGTCCGGATGCCGTTCTGACGGCCCTGAGGGCTCTTCTGGACGATCCAGACCGCAGGTCAGCCATGGCCGCAGCAGCCCGCAAAGCTACCGGAGGCAACGCAGCCGAGGTCATTGCCTCTGCAATACTTAAACTCATCAAAGGCGGAACGCGAACATGAATACTCTTGACTACATACTGCTTGTCATAATTGCCATAGCTGCCTTGCGGTGCTGGTTCAGGGGGATAATCGGGGAGGTGCTGTCGGCAGCGGCCCTTGTGGGTGGCCTGCTTGCCGGCATACTCTTCTATCGCCCGTTAGCGGCCTGGCTGACAACGCTGGTTGATCTCGGAAAACTTTCACTGGTAGCTGGATTCCTGCTTGGCTTCATCATTGTGTTCATAGCCTTCAAGGTGCTGGAGCGTTCCATGCGCGGCATCCTGGAGGGGTTCAACCTTGACATAATAGACAAACTGCTGGGCTTCGGTTTCGGGGCCTTCGAAGGGCTTCTGATCAGCGCGGTGATACTTCTGTTGCTCAAATACCAGCCCGTCATCGATGTAAATGAACTGCTCGAAGGAAGTCTGGTAGCACGGACCCTGCTACCCATCATCGCTGAACGGCTGCCCCCCCTGGAAGGCTGAGCAGTGTTTGAAAACATCATAGGCCAGGAAACTGTGGTCAGTAACCTGTCTGAAGGGCTGAAAAATGATACAGTTCCAGGCTCGCTGCTGTTTGACGGGCCTTCCTTGGCGGCGAAACTGACCACAGGGCTTGAACTGGCACGGGTTTCCTCATGCACACAGGAAGCCAAGTGGAACTGTCCCTGTGCGGAATGCTCGCGTCACCGCATCCTGGTACACCAGGATATACTGCTGGTGGGACCCAAGGTTTCAAGGATGGAACTTGATCTCGGTGCTGACATGCTTGAACGGGTACCGGGGACAGCATCGCGTTATTTCTTCATCCGTGCCGCTCGCAAGCTTACCAGACGCTTTGACCGTGAATTGTATGAAAACGAGGAAGGCCGGCTGGCAAAGGCCCTGCCCTTGCTGCGCACAATCTTCGAGGCCCTGGATGCCTGCCTTCCCGGAGGTGCCAGTGACAGTGATGCCGCGAGGGAAGCCCGGAAGATACTATCAACCTGCGCCAAACTTGAAAGTCTGCTTCCCGATGCAACACCTGTTTTCCAGATACGATCAATGGAGTTCTGGGCACGGCTGGCTCCTTTCGGTAAAAAAAAGACCATCATTCTGGAACATGCCGACAGGATGCTTGAATCTTCCAGGAATGCCTTGCTGAAGATACTCGAGGAACCTCCCATCCATGCACGGTTCATCCT
>JAVEXH010000381.1:0-3487 GCA_034004175.1 Spirochaetia bacterium | reverse complement strand
GCATCCATTCCGGATCACCCTGCATCATTGTCGACGGAGAACCAAGGGTCTTGGACAGTGCGTCCAGGTTTCCCCCAAGGACAAAACCGAGTACAGGAAGCGGATACGGCTCGGCAATCCGCACCTGCCAGACCCGGTCGGCAAAAAGGAACAGCGAAAGGCCGTCAGCATAATCAAAAACCACATCATCCTGCCAGGCTTCGGAACCACGCACGGCAAACACCCGCTGGGGGGCCCCCAGACGCTCGATGGCCTCACCCGGGCTCATGCCCAGAATAACCGAAGGCGACCAGGGCATGACCGGTTCCACCGCTGCCTGAGCTGCCGCACCCTGAACCAGGAGGAGAGCCAGCACTGCAAAAATCTTGTTCATGTACCGCTACAATAGCCGACCCTGTGGCTTCGTTCAAGTTCACCCCCGGACTGGCCTGTAACATGGGCCGGGTGATGAACACGACCCGGATGCCCATGCCTGAGGGATGTATAGCCACTCTTGAGCAAAGATCTGTTTTTTGGTTCAATACAGGACAAGGAGTGCCTGTGCCATCATACAAAACCATAGAAGAAGGGCGCCGCAAGGCCATGGAGGATCTGATCGACGAGATCATGGAAGAACTCCGTGTGCCAGCCAATATCCCCGTCCTGCATGAATGCCGCACCCTGTTCAGGAAAAAAGTTCCTCTGACCATGCGCGCTTATGTAGCCGCAGCCCTTGCATACCGCTTTTCCGCCCCCGGGAATTCCGGTTCTGGCCGCCAGGCCAGGAAGGACCACGTTGATAAACAAGGTGGCCGGCCCGATTCCCGCCCGGCACCTCAGCGGGACTCCCAGCGTATTCCCCGGAAGGAACCCCAGAGGGACTCACAACGAGAAACCCAAAGGGAAACCCCACAGGAATCCCAAAGGGAGACCCAACGGGAAACATTCAGGGAAAACCGGTACCAGGGAGAAGGGGTCGTACTGTTCGTAGGAGCCGGCCGCAGGCAACGCTTCTATGCCAGAGTAGCCCTGCGAATGCTCGTTGATTCCGGCCAGGTGATGGAAGAGCAGATAGGCGACATCAGGACCATGGACAATTACAGCTTCATCAACATCGACCCGACAGCAGAGGATACTGCGATACGCGTACTCGGTGGAACAGAATACAAGGGCCGTCTGCTGACCGTGAACAGGGCCAAGAAGAAGGAAGATCCGGCTACGCAGGACTGAGAAGCCATCTACAGGATCATGCGCAGCACTAGCACTGCCAGGGTAAAATTGACGGACAGACCGACAGCCAGGTAAACGGCACTCAGAATGGTCGTGGCTATCGATTTATGGCTCCATTTCCGCAGACCATGGCCGTCAACACCCTGGAAGCTTGCAAGGTCACGCCTGGATCGACAGAATCTTGCCCTCCTCCAGGCATTGCGATAGAGGATGAAACCAATGACTCCTGGCGGCAGGAATGGCAGCAACGGAGAAAAACCCGCAACCACCGTGATGGCCGCGATGGATGGCAGTGTCCCGGTAGAAAGTACCCTGGAGACTATCAGACTCATGGCAAGAAGACCTGCCACCAGGGAAACCTGGGTAAGTGGATTCCAGTATTCATTCTTCTGTCGGCCACTCCAGATTGCCCGCTGTTCCACAACCTCGTCGCTGCCGTCATGGATTATCAACAGAACCGGCCAGCCCTCGGCAGGAGCCATAACCATACGCCCCCCATCCAGCATGGCCCGGCCTACCACATACGCCCTGGCTACCGGAGGAATGGATGGCAGAGCTGCCCACCGCACCTTTTCAAGACTGTCTCCATCAGCACCAGAGTCACCAGTCTCACCGGACTCATGAGTCCTGCCGTCTCCGGCAGCAGAACCGGCACCTGCTCCTGACAACAGGTACACCGAGGCAGATCGGGCATCCACCACACAACTCAAGCCCTTGTTGCGCAGCCACAGCTCATTCCGGCCTCCTATGGCATCCACCTCACCGAAAAAACGGAACTCAGCCTCAGGTTCCAGGCATGGCTGGAACCCGAGACGGGGAAAGTTCCTGGCAGCCATTATCCTGGTCCGGAAGGATTTCCAGCTTGTGCGGGTAATGATGCCACCACTGACCGGCAGGACAATGTAGAAGAACAAGGCCACCAGCAGGGCCAGGTACATAGGACCGAACATAGGACACTCCGCTTGTCACGATCAGTTGCGATCGATAGTATATGGCCGCATGATACAGAGTGTAAGTGTAGGCCCCATAGGGGAAAACGTCTATATAGTGGAGAATCCCGGTACTCCGGTTGTCGTTGTTGATCCAGGAGCTGAGGCAGAAAGGTTGTTGCCACTGATAACAACCTCCTTTGCCCGCACAAAAGCCCTGGAGGTACTGCTGGTCTGCACCCACGGCCATCTTGACCATGTTGCCGCCATACCTGGAATACTGGCCGGCCTGGGCAGGCAAGGCATACCGGTCCGGCTCTTGGCGCCCGAGGCTGACCGGGCATACTTCGGCGAGGCAGCGGAGGCCACCAACCGCAGGGTATTTTCAGGCATCCATGCCATGGAATTCTTTGACCGCTACTGGCGCCCCATACCTGAGGCCGACATCTATTACACTGACGGATACACTATTCCCGGTACCGGTATCACGGCCATACATACACCCGGCCATACCGCAGGCTCCTCCTGCCTCCTGGCCGAAGGAGGCACGGACCTGCTGTCCGGAGACACCCTGTTCAGGGATGGCCGTGGACGCACCGACAACTTTGATTCCGATGAAGCGGTCATCGTTTCATCCATACGGGATAAACTGTGCATACTGCCGGATTCAGTCCGGGTCTGGCCCGGCCATGGCGGACAGACAAACATAGGCCGGGAGAAACGCTGGTACGCCTGAAACAGGGAAACCCGCTCCTGGTAGCCCATCCCACCCCGACAGCTACACTGTCACCCTGGAGGTTCACATGAGTTCTTCACGCCGCTTTGCAACGGCCCTCTTCATACTGCTCGTATTCGCAGCCAGTGCTTGGTGCGCCCCGAAGGCTGAAGAGCCCATGGATCGCACCGAGTTCGTTCTTGGAACAGTCTGCTCCATCCGTCTGCTGGACGGTGCATCAAAGGCAGCTCTGGACGCCGCCTTTGACCGCCTGTTCGAGATAGAAGCCACCATGAGCGTGAACACCCCGGGCACCATAGTCGGAAGCGTGAACGAAGCCGCCGGGAAAGAGCCAGTCAAGGTTCCCCAGGATGTCCTGGAGGTAACCCGCAGGGCCCTGTACTACGCAGCGCTCACCGACAGGGCCTTCGATCCGACCATAGGGCCCATCGTGAAACTGTGGAACATAGGGTTGGACGGGGAGCGCGTGCCGGAACCCCGGGAAATAGAACAAGCCCTGCCCCTGGTCGATGCAAAGGTGGTACAAATCGATGAAAACGCCAGTACCATCTACCTGCCCAAAGCCGGCATGCTCCTTGACCTGGGGGGCATAGCAAAAGGGTACGCCGCCGAT
>JAVEXH010000380.1:0-3484 GCA_034004175.1 Spirochaetia bacterium | reverse complement strand
CCCGCGATAGGGGTCGTAGTGGCTATCAAAGATCAGTGCCGTGAGGGGTGCATCACCCTGCCCGCCCGGGGCCGGAATACGTTCTACAATGGCATCGAAGAGTTCCTCGATGCCCAGGCCCATCTTTCCGCTTACACAAAGGGCGACATCACCATCGAGGCCCAGGTCATGGGAAATCTGGTGCCGTGCAGCCTCTATGTCAGCAGCAGGCATGTCGATCTTGTTTATCACCGGCAGGATTTCAAGGTCGTGCTCGAGAGCCATGTACATGTTGGAAAGCGTCTGGGCTTCTACTCCCTGGGTGGCATCCACGAGCAGAATGGCACCCTCACAGGAACTGATCGCCCGTGATACTTCATAAGAAAAATCTACATGCCCGGGAGTATCCACCAGATTCAGGGTGTAATACCGGCCATCCTTGCCGCGGTATGACAAGGTTACTGCCTGGCTTTTTATCGTGATGCCCCGCTCGCGCTCTATATCCATGTTGTCCAGCATCTGGGATTGCTGCTTGCGCAGGTCGACCATACTGGCCCGTTCTATGAATCTGTCGGCAAGGGTACTTTTGCCGTGGTCTATATGGGCTATTATGCAAAAATTGCGGATCAGTGAAATGTCATGCATGCATGGAATGTATCCTGAACAACCATGCTTGATCAATGCCAACTGGTGTACTGCCAGCCAGCATATTGCCATCTCCGTGTGATGGCATATACTAGCAGTATGATCGAACCGGAGCGTATCCGAAACCTGAACCTGGGCCAACCTGCAGCAACTCCTGCCTATGTCCTGTACTGGATGCAGGCCGCCCAGAGGACTGAGGACAACCCGGCCCTGTGGTTTGCCACCAGTGAGGCTGACCGCCTGGGATTGCCGTTGCTCGTACTGTTTGTTCTGGGTGATTTCCCTGATGCCGGCGTTGCCCATTTCCACTGGATGCTGGAAGGGCTTGAGATTACCGCCACCAGACTGCAGGATGCCGGCATTGCATTCAGCATACAGCGGGGAGATCCGGCAGTGCTGGTTGCCAGGGCAGCCGTCAAGGCGGCTATGGTCATCTGTGATGCCTCCCCCCACCGGTGGGCACGATCTGCCCGGGTCAGGCTGACCGCCGAGATTACTGTTCCGGTGGTGGAGGTGGATGGCGAATCCATAGTACCCCTTCGTATTGCCAGCAGCAAACAGGAATGGGCTGCGAGAACCATCCGGCCCAGGATAAGTGCAGCCCTGGGTATCTATCTTGAAGGCCCTATCCTGGCCTTGCGGGTTCCCAGGATATCAGCACGACAGCTTGATGTGTCAGGCGATGATGAGCTGTTCAGGTTTTTTGACAAATCCGGTGGTTCCGGCGACAAAGCCGGGAAATCCAGAAAGACGGTCATCCAGGTTGCCGGGCAGGACTATCCACCATCAGGCAGCCTGGCTGCGGAATCCAGGCTGAAAGCCTTCATGGAAAACAGCCTTGACTCCTATGACAAAGCCAGAAATGACCCGAACCTGCCTGGAACGAGCGGGCTTTCTCCGTACCTGCACTTCGGACAGCTTTCTGCCGTAGCAGTAGCCCGGCAGGCACGAGAACATGGCGGACCAAGTCTTCCAGCCTTCCTGGAGCAACTTGCCGTACGCAGGGAACTATGCAGGAACTTCTCGTATTACCGGCCGGATGATTATGATGCCTGGTCTGCCATTCCAGCCTGGGCTGCCAAAACCTTGCTGGAACGCGCGAATGATACACGGGACTACCTGTACACCCTCGAGGATTTCGAAGCCGCAAACACCCACGATGCATACTGGAATGCAGCGCAGCATCAGCTCCTGAGGACGGGGACCATCCACAACTACATGCGCATGTACTGGGGCAAGATGATACTTGCCTGGAGCAGAACACCCCAGGAAGCCTTTGAAACCGCACAAGGACTGAATGACCGGCTGGCTCTGGACGGCAGGGATCCCAACGGCTGGGCTGGCGTTGCCTGGTGTTTTGGCCTGCATGACAGGCCCTGGCCACAACGCGCGGTATTCGGAACAGTACGTTCCATGTCCGCGGCCGGCCTGAAACGGAAATTCGATGCCGATGCCTATGCACGGACCTGGAACAGACATCAGCCAGACAAGCAGTGATGCAATTGCAAAAACCATCCTGTATCGGTATTATTGTTGCACAAAGGAGTAAACTTTCATGATTGACACCTTGAAATTCGAACAGAAAGATGGTGATAAGACCAGCCCTGCCATCACCGTGTATGCCCTCTCAACCTGCGGCTTCTGCAAACGATCCATGGCCTTTCTTGAGGCCAATGGCTATTCGTATCGCTTCATTTACCTTGACAAGATTCCTCTGGAAACCAAGACGGAAGTGAAAAAGGAATTGAAGGAAAAATACAAGACTGACGTAGCCTTCCCCTTTGTAACAGTTGGCAATTCAGATTATCTGGTCGGCTTCATAGAGGTGGACTGGAGAAAGACCCTGGGGCTCTGACCATGGCTGAGAAAACAATTCAGGACACTGCTACCTTCGTGTCGATGGTAGCAAAAAAACAAGGGTGGACGCTGAACCCCGACTCGGAGTTCACCGCTAGCCTGGTTGAGGGTCTTACGGTAAACTTCAACCGTTATGGCTACTATCTGTGCCCCTGCCGCGATACCGAAGGATCACGCCAGGCCGATACCGATGTACTCTGCCCATGCAAATATTCCTGGGATGATGTAGCCCAGGCAGGACATTGTTTCTGTGCCCTGTTCCTGCGACCTGATTTTGCCGAGTCAGGCCAGCAGCCAGCTGGCATACCAGACAGACGTTTCCAGAGTTCATGAGGCATCCTATCCAGACCCGCTTGTGAATGCCGGCCCCGTCGGGTTATTATGAACCATGCCTTCAATTTACCTCGACTGGGCGGCCAGCGCTCCCCCGTGGCAGGATCTGCTGCAGGATTTCGTATTGACCTCCCAGGAACTCTATGCAAACACCTCAAGCAAACATACTGCGGGAAAACTGGCTTCACTGCGACTTGAGACTTCTCGCACCATGCTTGCAGAAGCACTTCAATGTCCGACTGAACGACTCTATTTTACTTCCGGAGGTACGGAAGCTGATCACATACCCCTGCTGGCCTGCCTGCTGAAAATGGGAAAGCAGTCCATCGTCATTTCCGGCATAGAACATTCCGCCATAGACGAGCAGGCAAACATGCTGGCCTCTCTTGGTGTTGATGTACGCAGGGTAAGACCTGATGGGGATGGTTTCATCGACCCTGCCGCCTTTTCCGCTGCGGTGAGCAAGGATACGTCCTTTGTCTCTGTCATGACCGTAAACAATGAGACCGGAGCCATCCAGCCTATCGCCGCTATTGTCAAAGCGGTGGCCGAAGCCAGCAAGGGTAGCCGCAAGCCATTCTTCCACACCGATGCAGTCCAAGCCCTGGGCAAGATTCCTTTCAGTCCCGGCACTCTCGGTGTTGATGGAGCAGCTTTCAGCGCACACAAA
>JAVEXH010000379.1:0-3514 GCA_034004175.1 Spirochaetia bacterium | reverse complement strand
GGATGTAACCATTCGGCTGCTCGACGCTCCTCTTCATGAGTTCATGCCACACAATGATGCCGAGTTTGATGCTTTCATGGCTCATATCGGATCAGGCAAAAAAGGTGCAAAGACACCTTCCAGGGCTGATATTCGTGCCATGATCGAAAGCCTTGCGGAATTCAATCCCATGCTTGGTCACCGTGGTTGTCGTATTGCAGTCAGTTATCCGGAGATCTATGCCATGCAGACCAGGGCTGTCTTCGAGGCTGCATACAAGTTGCAGGCAGAGAAGGTCGATGTGCGACCCGAAATCATGATACCGATAGTGATGAATGCGGCTGAACTCAAACTGATAGTCTATGGAAAGAAAATCGAAGGCAAGGCATACAAGGGCATAGTCGACATAGAAGAAGAGTTGCGCAAGGAACTCAAGGCAAAGCCGGTTGATTACCGGATTGGAACCATGATCGAACTGCCTGCTGCGGCCTTGCAAGCCGGAGAAATTGCGAAATACAGTGAGTTTTTCAGCTTCGGCACCAACGATCTTACTCAGACCACCATGGGCGTAAGCCGTGATGACTTCAACAGTTTCATGCCCGACTATTCCCAGTTTGACTTGATAGACGGCAATCCATTCTCGACCCTGGCTACTCCTGTGAAGGAACTGGTTTCAATGGCCACCAGAAGAGGACGTATGACCCGACCGAATCTGCACATCGGGTTGTGTGGTGAGCACGGTGCCAATCCAGACAATATCCGCTTCTGCATGGATGCCGGGCTGGATTATGTTTCCTGTTCTCCTTACTCGGTTCCGATTGCCTGCCTGGCGGTAGCACAGGCAGAACTTGAACGAGCCAAGGCTGCGGCATCGGCCTGAGATGTTCCAGTAATTCTTGCTGATTCCTCTAAAAAACAGGCGCCTCTTCGGGGCGCCTGTTTGTATTTTCTGGATTTTTACAAGCATGCCATGTGGTCAGGTGCTTTTTCAACCGGTACCACGCTAGATCAGTACAAAGGCAGAACCTTGTACTGAAAGCAGCTGATTTGAATGGTACGGGGCAGGTTAGTACCGGCTTTCAGCTTGAGTAATCCCAGTTCATATTGGCTTTTATCTTCTGGACCACAAGCTTGGCAACTTTCTTGGCATCTGCAAGGGGAACAGCGGCTTCTTTGTTGAAAGTTTTTTCAAAGAACAGAGCCATGCTGTCATAAATATCGGGAAGCATGAAAAACAGGAACGAGAAATTTATGCCCTCGGGTTTCATGATTGTGAAAGCTGTATATGACATGACGGATTCTTTGCTGAAATATATCTTTGTCTGATTCTTGCAGGTATGCAGGTCCAGTTCTGAAAAGCGATGGGGAATCTGGTCCGCTTTTGTGCGGACATACGGTTCTTCGCCTTTCTTTGGATAATTTGACGGCTCCACAAGTATGTGCATTTTCTTGCCGTCGGTCTGGAAGGTTATGCCTTCTTCGGATGGATAGATGGATTTTACGTTGTTGTACGAAACTATTTCGTAGCGGGAATAGCTGGAATTGCGGTGGAAGAACGATGACACGATGAATCCATGTTCCATAGGGAGCAAGGATTTTGAATATGCGTCAAATAGATCCATGGCTTTGATGGGCACAATCTACCTCCTGATTTCTGATCGAGTATAGCATAGGCTGGAATCAGTGAAAGCTCAAATTTTCCTTCGCTTGCTCAGATTTCCGGTCTTTATTTCAAGGGAGTCAGCCTGGCTCCTGAATTTCGATGCCATGGTTGCGATACCTGCCTTGTCATACAACTTTGCAAGATTTCGCAGGGGGCGTGGATCGGCAGGTGCCAGTTCAACAGCTTTGGAGAAGGCTGCCACCGCTTTCTCATTCATTCCTGCCTTGGCTTGGAGCGCTCCCAAAGCCAGGTATGGTTCAGCTTCCTTTGCAATATATGCAGCCCCTCGTTCCAGCAATTCCATTGCAAGTACTTTGGCTCCGGAACGATCCATGGACCAGGCCAACCCCAGTAGCAGATCAGTGTTCTTGGGTTCCCCTTGAAGCAACCTGCGGTACAGTGCAGCTGCATCGCGATATCGTCCGGAATTCCGGTAGCACAAGGCCAGCATGGCGTCAACTTTTCGTCCCGTCACACCATAGGCGTAGCCCTCTTCTATGGCAATGGCCGCTTCCTGCCACGACCTTTTGGCTGCCAGCACTTCCACATACTCCCGCCGGATTGTTGAATTATCAGGATAGGATGAAAGGTAGGCCTTGTAGTTTCCGGCCAATGCGTCCTGGTTGCCCAGGGATTCGGCTATCGAAATCATATAGAGCCGAGCCAGTTCGTGATTCGGTTCCAGATACAGGAAATCTTTGAACCAGGCTTCGGCTAGATCCGGGCGTCCTGTTTTATAAAGGCATTCGGCATAGATGAGCATGAGTCGTGGATCTCCTGGCCGACTCTGCAGGAGACTCCGGAGCCTGGGAAGGAGAGTCTGGGCATCGGCTCCCAGTTTTGCATCACATATCACATCCAGATAATTGGCTTCGTCTGCCTTTGCCCCACGTTTTACTGCACTGTTTGCTGCAGCTTTTGCTTCCGCGTACTGGCCTGTTTCCCAGTAAGCCAGTGCAAGACCCATGCGCAGGTCGGGGGCCTTGGGATCAGCTTCTACAGCCAGTTTGAAGTGGGCTACCGCCCGCTCGAATCGACCTAGTTCAAAATTGGATTGGGCTGCGACAGCACGGATCGCCGCGTCTTTGTCTCCTTTGCGGAGACGCTCGGTAGCTGCTCCCAGCGCTGCCTTGAAGTCCCCAGCTTCCATTGCGGAAATCACCCGCCAGCGCTCAAACGCTTCGGTACTCCAGGATGATTCAGGGAGACCAGGCAGCTTAAGACCGGCTGCTTGCATATCCGCAACGGCAGACCGCGTATCACCCAAGGAAAACCTCAAGGCCGCTGCCTGGATACGCAGGGATGAATCATCTGGAGACATTTTGATGGCAACCTCGAGGTCTGCGAGAGCTTCGTATAGCTTTCCTTGTTCCTTGTAGGCCCTGGCTCTGTACAAGCGCTGTGCCGGACCATCATGGCCTTGGGTTATCACATACGCAATCATGTGTGACGCAGCAGCTGGATCACCACGGTTCAGGACCCGGAGAGCTTCCACAAACAGAGCATTCACATAGCCCCTGCGTATGCTTGTATTGTCTGGTGCAAGTTTTACCGCTTCTTCCAGGCAAACTCTGGCTTTGGATGGTCTTTTCAACTTGAGCTCGGCAAAACCAGACAGAGCCCAGGTCTCTGCATCATGTTTGCCAAGTTCCGATGCCTTCCCAAGACAGCGGGAAGCCTCCCGTGCGAGACCGATTCCAAGAAAGCTGCGACCCAGAAAAAACCAGCCATTTGCATCGGACGGGCATCGCTCCAGGTAGACCCTGAAGGCAGGGATAGCCCGTTCCGGAAAGCCCATCGCATGCCGGGTTCTGCCAAGATACAGCCAGGTTTCCGGCAGGGATTCTGTTTCGGCTATGATTTTTGTGAGCA
>JAVEXH010000378.1:0-3514 GCA_034004175.1 Spirochaetia bacterium | reverse complement strand
CCTCTATGGAACCGCCACCACGGCCCACGATGATCACATCCCCGAGACCGAAGGCATTGGCAGTCTGTATCTGCCTGGCTATGGAAGCAGGGGCCTCGTCGCCCTGCACAAGGCTGGGAAGTATGGTGATGCGGATGCCGGCATTCCGTCGCTTCATCACATTGAGTATGTCCCTGACGGCAGCCCCTGTAGGGGAGGTTATCACCGCAACCCGGGACGGAAAGGCTGGGATGGGGCGTTTGCGTTCCGGGTCGAACAGGCCCTCGGCTGCCAGCCGGCGTTTGCGCTCCTCAAGCAGGGCCAGTAATTCGCCTTCGCCGGCTTTTTCCAGGCTGTCTACAATGATCTGGTACTGGCCCCGGGCGGCGTAGACCCCCAGGGAGCCGCTGGCACGCACGGCCATGCCGTCCGCCGGCCGGAAGGCCAGGCGCAAGGCCTTGCCCTTGAACATGACTGCCTGGATCATGGCGCCCCTGTCCTTGAGGGTAAAATACACATGGCCGGAGGGAGCAGGGCGCCAGTTGGAAATTTCGCCGTCTACCAGCACGGAATCGAAGCTGGCTTCAACCACTTGTTTGACCAGTTCTGTGAGTTCGGTAACGCTCAGTGCTTTACGGTCTGGCATGACCGTACTGTAGCGCGCCGCTGCTCGGGTTAGCAAGTAATAAAAAGCCGGAACAGATTGGAAAAACAGCCAAATTCATGTATAACAATGGTATGGGTACAAACGGCTCCGGGAGAGATATGGAATGAAACGATTCGTGTTCACACTCGTACTTCTTATCGTCACATCCCTGACCGTCTTCATGTTCGGCTGGGTTTCCCTGCGTCTGGAACCGGGCAGGCATGCAGTCATGGTATCCAAAACCGGAGGAGTGGATCCTGCCGTGCTGCGCTCGGGCACGTTCCGCTGGACTGCAGCCGCCCTTCTGCCAACCAACCTCAAGATAATCCCTTTCACCCTGTCCGATGTGGAGCGCGTTGTAGAGCTTGGTGGCACCCTGCCGTCCGCGGAGGTGTACCAGGAATTCATGGCCGGTAAGCCTGATTTCAACTGGACCGTTTCCGTGCGGATACGCACAACCGTGTTGCCCGATTCCCTGCCTGCGCTGGTTGAGGGTTTTGGTATGGATGATGATGCCGGGCTCTCGGCCTGGCTGGCAAACACCACGGATCTTGCGGTTACTGGTCTGCGGTCTGCCATCATCAGCCTGGCAGGTACCAGGGAAGGTGCGGCAAGTCTGATCTCCGGTGAGGCGGAGGCCGAACTCAAGGCGTCGATAGAGGAAAGCTATCCTGATCTTTCGGTGAGCAGCCTCACCGTTGTGTCGGCCAAAGTGCCCGACCTGGCCCTGTATGAAAGCGCCCGTTCGCTGTACCTGGGCTATATGGAAAATTACCGGGCCTCGGTGGAGCCAGCCCTGACTAGGGCCAGTTCCATGGCAGCGGAGGAACAGGTCCGCATGGAGATACTCAGACGCTACGGCGATCTCCTGGAGCAGTATCCCGACCTGATCGATTATCTGGCTATAGAGGCTGGCATACCACCACGCGAGCGTGCAATGGTTCAGACCTTCCTGCCAACCGCCTATGCAGCTGCTGATCCGGCGCTGACGCGGGAGTCTGTCCCTGAGTCCGTACCGGAGCCGGCGCCGTCCACAACCACTGAAGGCGAATCACCCGACGCAGGAAGGCCCTGAGCCGGATGGAGTATTTCTTCAACTTCGAGAAACTTACCTACCTGACAGGTGCCAAGCCTGAGGGTTGCATCTTGTGTCTTATACGGGACGGGTCGCCGGAAGTGGAAAAGCTCTGTGTCCACGAGACTCCTGCCTTCATGGTGTCCCTGAACCTGTACCCCTACAATCCGGGTCACCTCATGGTGTTTCCGAAGCGGCACATCACTGACCTGAGGCAGTACAGTCCGGAAGAACAGGCCGAGGCGGATGGTCTTGTCAGGCTGTGCCTGGATGTTATCGATGCCACCCACCATCCGGTGGCCTACAACATCGGGTACAACATGGGCCTGGTGGCGGGAGCCAGCATAGACCACCTGCACCTGCACATCATTCCGCGGTATCCCCGTGAGATTGGCATTGCAGAACTGTTTGCCGGCAAGCGTGTGCTGGTCCAGGATCCCCGGGAAACCAGGGAAATCCTGTCTGCCGCCTTCCTGTCCAGGACCGGAGGACAATCCCCGGATCAGTCCCTGGACCGGACCCAGACCCGCCCCTAGGTCAGGGGTAAGACAACCAGGACCGGGTTTGCTCCCGGAGAGATGCTCACCTCTGGCATCACAGCCCGGTTGGACACCCCGAACTCGCCAGGGCCCCAGCAGAGCCCGTCCAAGGGCCATTTCAGGCCCGTGCTGGTCATTCCTGAGGACCCGGTGGACAAGGGGAAGACCGATACCGTGGCACCAAGGGGCACAGTAAAACCTGTTGGCTCCGAAATACGCACCACCCGCTCGCGATGGGTCAGCCACTCGTCCTGTCCCCAGGGTTTTTCAAAGAGGGCCCTGATGGCCAGCAGGTGGTCAAGACGGCCGCCGCCACCGCCTATGAGCAGTATCCGCTGGAAGCCCCTGTTCCGCAGTTCGTGTATGCCTATCTCTGTGTCTGTATCGTCCTTGTCCGCAGGGTGGCGTATGGTGCCCGGGTAGCGGTCAAGGATGGCCGGATCGGAGATCGAGTCCATGTCACCCACTACCAGATCCGGCTCGATACCCCAGGAAATCAGTATATCAAGACCTGAATCAGCGGCACAGATGAAGGAGCAGCCTTCCAGCCGGTGTTGTATGAGATCAAATCCTGGGGCATCGCCGCCAGTTACAAGCAGTGCAGTTTTCACGTCTTCCACACTATCATCCAGTGATGGGGAACCGCTAGTATATCATCCGATGGGGTTCCCCTTCTTTTGCACGTGTTTGAATCTTGCCAGTATTGCTCCGGGCGGCCAAATACTGGTAGCCTGTAGCCAGATGGCATGCCGTCGCCGGAGGACTTTTGAAGCGCATCGACGTACCCAGGGAGCTTGCAGAATTCGCAGCGGTTTTCAAGGCAGCCGGTTTTGTCTGCTATTTTGTGGGCGGTGCCGTGCGTGACCGCCTGCTGGGCCAGCAAGCTGCCGACTGGGATGCCGCCACCGATGCCCGGCCGGAAGAAGTGATCAAGCTGTTCCGCACCGTGATCCCGACGGGGGTGCAGCATGGTACCGTGACCGTACGCTGGCGGGGCAAATCCATCGAGACCACCACCTTCAGGGTGGATGGCGACTACCGCGATGGACGGCGGCCGGAATCGGTGCGCTTTACCGCAGACCTGCTGGAAGATCTTTCCAGGCGTGACTTTACCATCAACGGTATGGCGGTTGACCCTGCCTCCGGTGAGGTGGTGGATCCTTTCGGTGGCCGGGCTGATCTTGCAGCCGGCCTGGTACGGGCCATAGGTGACCCTGCGGCCCGTTTCGGCGAAGACGGCCTCCGACCCCTGCGTGCGGTACGTTTTGCCAGCCG
>JAVEXH010000377.1:0-3530 GCA_034004175.1 Spirochaetia bacterium | reverse complement strand
GCATCCAGCAGGCCGGCAAAACGATTGAGAAGCTGGCATAGCTCCACTATACTGAACTCGTACCGTCAATACTATCATGTCATTGGAGATTTTTGATGCAAAAAACTACGGCGTTCAGCGTAAGCACCTTGGGACCAAGGGCAATCCGCTCCCCCCTTCATTTCTCGAACATCCGGGGAGATTCCCTTGCCAACTATGTAGGGGACGATGAAATCGTTCGCTGGATGTCGGGTACATACACCCAGAAGCATGATGCTGCCACGGAAACCAGTGACTCTGGCCCGGAAGGCATGATCGAACTGGAGAAGGCGGGCCCCCGGGAACTGTTGTACTTCAATCCCGCCCACGTCCATGCCGGCATAGTAACCTGCGGGGGCCTGTGCCCAGGCCTGAATGACGTAATCAGGGCTCTGGTACGCTCCCTGTGGAACCGTTACGGTGTACGCAGGATCTCGGGCATACGTTTTGGCTACAAGGGCTTCCTTCCGGAGTATGCCCTGCCCATAATGCCGCTGGATCCAGACAAGGTGGACGACATACATAAAATCGGTGGCACCATACTGGGTTCCTCCCGCGGTGGCGGAAAAAGGACCGCCGAGATTGTGGATGCCATAGAACGCCTGAACCTGAACATGCTGTTTACCCTGGGAGGGGACGGTACCCAGAAGGGTTCCCTGGCCATAGCCGACGAACTTGAACGCCGCCGGCTGAAGGTAGCCGTCATCGGCATACCCAAGACCATAGACAACGACCTCTTGTACATCGACCGTTCCTTCGGCTTCGAAACAGCAGTAGAGAAAGCCAGTGAAGCGGTTTCGGCAGCCCACGCCGAGGCCCACTCGTCCATGAACGGCATAGGCCTGGTCAAACTCATGGGAAGGGACTCGGGCTTCATTGCCATACATACCGCCCTGGCAACCCATGAGGCCAACTTCGTACTCATACCCGAAATTCGCTTCGAGATGGACGGCCCCAACGGGCTACTGGCCCATCTGGAGACCCGCCTCCAGAACCGCAGGCATGCAGTCATCGTGGTGGCCGAAGGTGCCGGGCAGGAACTGCTCAAAGGGGAAAATGGCGACACTCAGGATGTAGATGCCTCGGGCAATCTGAAACTGGGTGATATAGGCAGCTATCTGAAGGACAGGATACAAGCCCATTTCAGAAGCAGGAACCTTGAAACAAACCTGAAATACATAGATCCAAGCTACATGATACGAAGCGCTCCTGCCTGCCCCACCGATTCGGTCTACTGCGAACGCCTTGGCAACAACGCGGTGCATGCAGCCATGGCCGGCAAGACCAGGGTACTCATTGGCATGGTGAACAACGAGTTTGTGCATCTGCCCACTGCGGTGGTGGTATCCAACCGGAACAGGGTAGACCCCGAAGGCAGCCTGTACCGCGATGCCCTGGATTCCACCGGACAGGCTGTATCACTCGTCACCCAGGAGAAATAGAAAATGGCAAAAAAAACCGTGCTCGTCATCGATGAATCCGATCTATTCAGGGATTATCTGAAGTCACGCCTCGGCAGGGCAGGCCTGCAGGTGGAGACCGCCATAAACGGTCTGGACGGCATATCCAAAATGCGACTGGAAATGCCAGACCTGGTGATAATGGATTACCACCTGACCAAACTGAGCTGCAAACAACTGCTTGAAGAAAAAGCACGCAACCCCAACACCGCACCCATCCCGGTGATACTTACGGCCCAGAAGATAGACAAGGGAAAACTGCTGGAACTGGTCCAGTTCAATATCCGCAAGGTGTTCATGAAGCCCCTCAAGATCGATGCCATGTACCAGGTTCTGGCCGATGTCACGGGCGTCAGGCTGGAGCTTGACGAGACACCCTGCATGATAGAGGCCCATGTAAACGACAATATCGTGTTCATCGAGATAGCCCAGGGCATAAACCGCGAGAAGGTCGATCTTCTGCGGTTCAAGATCCGGGAACTTCTGGATCTCTATACCATCCGCAAGGTGCGGATACTGGTGATGCTGGCGGACATGGAACTGTCCTTCATAGACGGGCACAACATGGAGTTCCTCCTGCAGACGGTCATTGCCGCTTCGGGTGCCAAGGGCAAGCACATCAAGGTGCTTACCCGCTCGGCGTTCATGCGGGACTTTGTGGCCGGCAGGCCGGAGTTCAAGGAAATCGAGGTAGTGGACAACCTTGAAAAAGCCCTGGATGGCCTGGTTGCAGACGCTGCCAGACCTGCCGAGGCACATGATGAGAACTCGTCGGCCATGAGTACCCGTTTCCTGTCCAGCCATGACAACGGCAGGAAAGACGAATCCGTTGATCTGCGCTTCCAGACCGAGCAGGTCAAGCCGGAATATTCCCTGGAGACGGCAAAGGATTTTGGCAGCGATCTTGAAATTGCCGTGGTTGACGACGATTTTGTCATCCAGGAACTGCTGAAGACCACCTTCGAGGCCATCAATGCCACAGTGCACACCTTCTCCAATGGCCGGGAGTTCCTTGGCGCGGCACGGAACCAGGTCTTTGATCTGGTGTTCCTTGATCTGCGTATGCCTGAACTGGATGGATTCGGCGTTCTTACCGAACTGCACTCCCAGGATCTGGAGATGCCCATCATAGTCCTGTCGGCGGTAACCCAGCGCGAATCCGTGGTCCGTGCCTTCAAGGCAGGGGTAAAGAGCTATCTTGTAAAACCCCTGAAACCGGAGCAGATAGTCCGCAAGAGCATGGAGATACTGAAGGCTAATTTCTGAAGTTCCGTCCTGCAGACCAAGAGGAGCATGCATGGCCTTACCAGACCTGATATTCAAGGCAGCCTTCGAGCAAGCCAGGCAACCCATGATCGTCCTCAATGAACACGGCATACCCGGGTTGTGGAACCAGGCCTTTGATGAACTTTTTACCGAACTGGCCGGCTTTGCACCGGGGAAATTATCGGCCCCCCTGTTCGACTGGTTGCACGAGGGTGAGGGTTCAAAGTTTTCATACTACGTGAATGAACTCCTGCTCGGCAGGATGGGAGTAGCCACGGTAGAGAGTGCAGTACGCACAGCCGGGGGTAAACGACGATGGCTCCGGATAACCATGAGCCCCATCAGCTCCGACAAACCAGGAGTAGCAGGAAAACCAGAGACCTGGATCTGGTGTGCCTTCCAGGACATGACAGACCAGAAACTGCATGAAAGCGACCTTGTCTCCGCTAAAGAAGAAGCCGAGAAAGCGACGATAACCAAGAGCCAGTTCCTGGCCAACATGAGCCACGAGATCCGGACCCCCATCCAGACCATCCTGGGCATGACCGAGCTGCTCGTGGACACGAAACTGGACAAGGAACAGCTTGACTACATCCGTACCGTTACCTTTTCAGCCGATGTCCTGCTCGGACTGATAAACGATGTACTTGATTTTTCAAAAATAGAAGCCGGCCGGCTTGACCTGAGCTCCATCGACGTTGATCTCCGGAGCATTCTGCGCCTGTCTGTCGAACTGATAATCCTGGACTCCCATAAAAAGGGTCTTGAAGTGCTGCTTGATATCGC
>JAVEXH010000376.1:0-3535 GCA_034004175.1 Spirochaetia bacterium | reverse complement strand
GCTTCGCCGCCCGCTGCTCTACCTTGCGGGATGCCGGAAAGCACGCCATCGTGGTGGCCGGCGAATCGTACGGCCAGGGCTCCAGCAGGGAGCATGCCGCCATCTGTCCCATGTACCTCGGGGTAAAAGCAGTGCTGGCAAAATCCTTCGAGCGTATCCATGCTGCCAACCTGGTCAACTTCGGCATCGCGCCCCTGGTCTTTGCTGACCCGTCGGACTATGACGCAATAAAACTGGATGACCCCGTACATGCTATTGGTCTCAGGCAGGCAATCGAGACCGGCAAGGATCCACAACTGAACATAGGCGGCAGGACCATCGAATGCAGACTGGAAGTGTCTTCACGCCAGCGGAAGATACTTCTGGCCGGCGGCCTGCTGAACCTCCGAAACGCATGAAGGCGAACCACACAGCCCACAGAGGAGCACAATGATGCATACCGTTGTACAGATACCAGGCGATGGTATTGGACCTGAAGTAAGCAAGGCCACCAGGCAGATAGTCGAGGCCACCGGGGTGAATATCCAGTGGGTGATGGCCGAAGCCGGCGCTCACGTTCTGGAAAAGACCGGGGAACTGGTGGCAGCATCCACCTATGAAGCCATTGCCACCCACGGCGTCGCCCTGAAGGGCCCCATAACCACGCCCATAGGCACCGGTTTCAGGAGCGTCAATGTTGCCCTCCGCCAGAAATACGATCTTTTTGCCAACGTCAGACCCATACGCTCCCTGGATGCCCGCAAACCGGCCATCGACTTTGTCATCTTCAGGGAGAACACCGAAGACCTGTACGCCGGAAGGGAAATACAGATATCCGAGGACGAGGTGCACGCCATCAAGGTGATCACCCGCGGCGCCAGCACACGCATAGCCAAGGCAGCCTTCGATTATGCCAGGGCCAACGGCCGCAGGACCGTGACCGCCGTGCACAAGGCCAACATCATGAAGCTGGCGGATGGCCTCTTCCTGGAGGCCTTCCGAGCGGTGGCAGCCTCGTACCCTGAAATTGCGACCAACGAAGTCATCGTAGACAACATGTGCATGCAGCTGGTCATGCGCCCGGAATCCTACGACGTGATAGTTACCGAGAACCTCTACGGTGACATACTCTCCGATCTGGGAGCCGGCCTCATAGGCGGCCTCGGCCTGGTACCAAGCGCCAACATAGGCTCAGACTGCGCCATCTTCGAGGCCGTACATGGCAGCGCCCCCGACATAGCAGGCAAAGGCATGGCCAATCCCATAGCCCTTACCCTGAGCGCTGCCCTGATGCTGGACCATCTTGGAGAGCACGCTGCCGCCAAAGCCATAAGGAATTCCGTAGAAAAGGTCATGATGGACAAGGCTGTGCTCACCGCAGACCTAGGTGGGGCAGGCAACACAGACAGCCTTACCAGAGCCATCATCGCCGGCCTTGGCTGAACTGGAGGATATTTCCATGAGCAAGGAATCACTTACAATACTCGATAACCGCACTGGCCGGAGTTACGAACTACCGATAGAAGCTGGCACCATCCGGATAAGCGAACTGCGGAACATCCGTACCAGTGACAATGACTTCGGGCTCATGGGCTACGACCCCGGGCTTGCCAACACGGCAGCAGTCAAGAGTGCCATCACCTACATAGACGGCGAGCTGGGCATCCTCCGTTACCGTGGCTACCCCATAGAAGAACTCGCCGAACGTGCAGATTACCTGGAGACTGCCTATCTGGTCATCTTCGGCCAGCTTCCCGACAAAGCCCAGCTTGAGCAATGGTCAAGCGGTGTGAACCGCCATGCCATGCTGCACACCAACATACAGAAACTCATAGAAACCTTCCGCTATGACGCCCACCCCATGAGCGTCTTCATAAGCTCGGTGGCTTCCCTGGCTACCCTGTATCCCGACTCACGCAACGTTACCGACCCTGACAACCGTCGCCTTCAGGTAGAGCGCATGGTAGGCAAAGTAGCCACGATAGCAGCCTTCACCTACCGGCACAACATGGGTTGGCCGATAAATTATCCCGACGAGAGCCTGGACTTCATAGGCAACTTCCTGCGCATGATGTTCCGCATGACCGAGGTGAACTACGTGCCGAACCCGGTGCTGGTCAAAGCACTCAATGTGCTGTTCCTGCTGCATGCCGACCACGAGCAGAACTGCAGCACCAACACCATGCGGGCCATAGGCTCCAGCCAGGCTGACCCCTACTCCGCCCTGGCCGGCGCGGCAGCTGCCCTGTACGGCCCCCTGCACGGCGCAGCCAACGAAGCGGTACTCCAGATGCTCGAGCAGATAGGCAAGCCTGAAAACGTGGCTGCCTTCGTAGAGCGCGTAAAGAAGGGAGAAGGCCGGCTAATGGGCTTCGGCCACAGGGTATACAAGAATTACGACCCCCGCTGCCGCATCATAAAGAAGATCGCCAATGAGGTCTTCGAAGTCACCGGACGCAATCCCCTCCTTGACGTGGCCCTGGAACTGGAACGCATAGCCCTGCAGGATGAATACTTCATCTCCCGCAAATTGTACCCCAACGTGGACTTCTACTCCGGCCTCATCTACCGGGCCATGAAACTGCCGGCAACCATGTTCACCGTGCTGTTTGCCATACCCCGCACCTGCGGCTGGGTGGCCCACTGGATGGAGATGCTCACCGACCCCGAACAGCGCCTGGTCCGGCCCAGGCAGATCTACACAGGCCCTGAACTGAGGCACTGAGACAATCAGCTGAGCCAGGTAAAAGGTAGTTGTCCGGGGGAGAAGGGCGGGCGCGGGCAGGAGCGCTGGCCGGTCAATCCGCTTTCACAGGGTCGATATTTTATTCCCGGAATATTGCCAGACAATACCTCTACACCTATACTGGACTAGCGGACAGGAGAGTACATGCCCTCAGAGTCTAAAACCATACTGCTTGTCGAGGACGAGGCCATCATCGCCCTCGAGAAAAAAATGACACTTCAAAGATATGGCTACACCGTTATCCTTGCCAGCTCCGGCGAGGCCGCCATACAGAAAGTGTGCACCATTCCTGAAATCAGCCTGATCCTGATGGATATAAACCTTGGGGCTGGTATGGATGGAACAGAGGCAGCCAAAGCCATACTGGCAGAACGGGATATTCCGGTAGTCTTCCACTCATCCCACACGGAACCCACGGTGGTGGAGAAGACAGAAGGAATCACCAGCTACGGGTACATAGTAAAAAGTTCCGGGGAAACTGTGCTTATCGCATCCATCAAGATGGCATACAGGTTGTTCGAAGCCAATCGGGCCCTTACGCACTCACGGGATCTGATGCGCTATGTCATAGAATACAACAGGAGCGCAGTGGCTGTGCATGACCGCGACCTGAATTATGTATATGTCAGCAACAAGTATATCGAAGACTACAAAATCAAAGACCCGGACATCATCGGGAAGCATCATTACGAAGTCTTCCCCGATCTGCCCCAACGCTGGCGGGAGGTACACCAGAAAGCCCTTGCCGGCGAGGTATCCTGCGCTGAAGATGATATTTATGAACGGGACGATGGCAGCATCGAGTGGACC
>JAVEXH010000015.1:0-16919 GCA_034004175.1 Spirochaetia bacterium | reverse complement strand
CATCTCGAAGATGGATACGCCCTTCGAGGACTACCTGGACGCGATCTCGTCAAACCAATCCCTGAAAGACATCATCGGCCAGCACTTCTTCAGGAAGACGCCTGTGTTCTTTGCCCTGAGCTATTTTGCGCTCTACAACGATTACATTTACCCAAAGGGAGGAGTTGGGGCCTTCATCGAAGCTTTGGTCGACGCGATACGCACGCATGGCGGCGAGATCCGCAGCGATACAGAAATCATCAAGGTGAATGCGAGTGATAAAACGATAGTGGATTCTGCCGGCAGAGTTTACCGTTACAACAAGATGATCTGGGCAGGGGATCTGAAGGCCTTGTACGCCATGAGCTCCGACGCCGGCCTGGAAGCAAACGGAAAAGCTCTGTACACACGGCGCAAGGAAGCGATCCTGGCGCGCAAGGGAGCCGGATCAGTGTTCTCGGTCTTCGTGGCCGCTGACCTTCCACCTGAAGCCTTCGGAAATGTTGCGGGTGGACACGTATTCTACACTCCCCACCGCACAGGTTTGGGCCAGGTACATACCGCCGAACTGAGCAACTTGCTGGAACATCGGGATACGGTAAGGAAAGATGAGGTGTACGCCTGGCTGAAACGCTTCTGCCGCTGCAACACTTTCGAGGTATCGATACCGGCCCTGCGCGACCCCGATGCAGCGCCTGCGGGTAAAACAGGCCTGATCATCAGTGCGCTGTTTGACTATAGGCTGACCGAGAGGATACGCACTGATGGTTGGCACGAAGAATTCAAGAAACGCGTCGAGGAAGAGTTCATCGAAGTAATCTCGGAGAGCCTTTACCCGGGCCTGAAGGACAAGATCCTGTTCAGCTTCTCTGCCTCGCCGGTGTCAATTTTTGACCGGGTGAGGAGTTCGGAAGGGTCCATAGTAGGCTGGTCCTTCGAGGAGAAGATTCCCGTCGTGACGAGCATGTTCCGCATGGCCGATTCGGTGAAGACCGCCCTGCCCGAGGTGTATGCCGCGGGCAAGTGGGTCTACAGCCCGGCAGGCGGGCCTACCGCCATCATGACCGGGAGGATTGCGGCAAAGAGGTGCTTGTGAAGGGAGTTGCTGACTAGCTTGGAATTTCGGAATCCATAGGAAAAAACATATCGTATCCATATTCAGCAAAACCGGGATGGCATTTCATGATCCATGATGGATATCCGGTCCCTGCGTGTCGGGAACCGCAACCTTCCTGCCCTCACCGTGTCGATCTGTGTACCAGGAAAGAGCCGATGTATTGGAACGCCGTAGCATATTTCAAGGTGTTTAATCGCGGATGCCTGATTTCCAGGTAGACAGGATACTCAATGACTGATCGAGCACAAAAAATCAAGGCTGGTACCAGCCCGGAATTCACCCTTGGACAGGAGATAGCCAACGCGATTACCCACGGTACCGGTGCGGCCCTTGCCCTTGCCGGCCTGGTAGTTCTGGTGGTGGCTGCAGCTAGCCGTGGCACTGTCTGGCATGTGGTATCCTACGCAGTGTTCGGAGCAAGCATGGTGCTGCTGTATATGTCGTCAACCTTGTACCATGGCTTCCAGAAACCGCGGGTGAAGAAAATATTCGAGATGTTTGATCACGCCGCCATCTTCGTACTCATTGCAGGTACGTACACAGCGTTTGCGCTTACCATCCTGCGCAGCAGCGTTGGCTGGTGGTTGTTCGGCGCGGTCTGGGGCATTGCAGCCTTCGGCATCTTCATGGAAACAGTTTTCATAAACCGCTGGCCCTGGCTGACCCTGGGCATCTACCTGGCCATGGGCTGGCTCATCGTGCTGGTGTGGGAGCCTTTCATGGCCTATGCTTCGCCCCTGGTCCGGACGCTCATCATTGCCGGCGGTCTGTCGTACACTGTGGGAACCATCTTTTATGCCTTGGGTCGACGCCATGGCTGGTTTCATCCAGCCTGGCATCTGTTTGTGATCGGTGGCACGGTTTGCCACTTCTTTGCGGTTCTGGCAACCTTGCCTCATTCGTGATCAGCCGCTCCGGGATCTATAGCAGGCAGGAAGGCTGGTTGCCTGAATGCCGGCTGTCCCGAAGTACCCAGAGCCTGCTCAAAGGCATAGGCAAAACCAAGCAGCCGAGGCTCGGACCAGGCTGGGCCGACCAGGGACAATCCTATGGGCAAACCTTTTATCCTGCCTGCGGGGATAGTGATGTGCGGATAACCAGAAACAGCGGCGGGGCTTGAAAAGGCTATGGCCTGGTGGGGGTCTCCCCGCACCGGGTCGATCAGCATGGCCGGCATGTTGCTGGCTGTGATCAGAGCGTCCAGCTTGTACGTGCCCAGAACCGAATCAATGCCTGCCCGGGCCAGGGTACGGCTTTTATCCCGTGCCCGCTGATAACGCTTTCTCTCAAGGCTGCCTTTCTTCTGCGCCATCAAGAACAATTCCTGCCCGAAGAAGGGCATTACATCCTTCTTGTGCTTGGCATTGAAGGTCATCAATTCCTCAAGGCTGTGGACAGGCGCATCTGGATGGGTGGACAGGTACGCATTCAGGTCGGCCTTGAACTCGTACAGCAGCACTTGCATCTCGGCGTTCTCATACGCGGCCTCGCCATACAGGTCCGCAGGGTCCACGATGGTGGCTCCGCAGTCCTTCAGGATGCCTATGGCCTTGTCCATCACAGCGGTCACCCGCCAGTCGCTGCCGAAATGCCGCCGGGATACGCCCAGCCGTGCTCCTCTGAGAGCGTCCTTGTCCAGGAAGCGGGTGTAGTCCGGCTGCAGGTGTCCTTCGGCTGCGGCAGTTGCAGCATCCTCCGGATCGATGCCGGCAAGGCAGCCGAGGAGGAGAGCAGCGTCCGCCACGGTACGGGCCATGGGTCCGGCGGTATCCTGGCTGTGGGCTATGGGTATGATGCCGGAGCGGCTTACCAGGCCCAGGGTTGGTTTTAGGCCTACGATGCCGTTCATGGCTGCCGGGCAGACTATGGATCCGTCGGTTTCCGTGCCCACAGCGGCGACGCAGAAGCCGGCGGCCACCGCGGCGGCGGAACCGGAACTGGAGCCACAGGGGCTGCGGTCAAGGGCATGGGGGTTGCGGCACTGTCCGCCCCGGCTGGACCAGCCGGAGCTGGAGTGTGTGGAACGGAAATTGGCCCACTCGCTCATATTGGTTTTACCCAGGATGACAGCACCCGCGCTGCGCAGCCTGGAAACCAGGAAGGCATCTCTGGCGGCATGGTGGCCGGCCATGGCCAGGGAGCCGGCAGTGGTCTGCATCCGGTCGGCGGTGTCGATATTGTCCTTGAGCAGTACCGGGAGACCATGCAACGGGCCTCTGCCATGTACCGGGTCTCTGCTCCGCATCGGTTCGCTGCTCAGTCCCTCGCTGCCTTCGGGGCTGGGCCTTGCATCCAGAGCCTGGGCAATCTGCAACGCATCGGGATTCAGTTCGATGACGGCGTTGATCAGCGGGTCGAACTGATGGATGCGCTGGAGGCAGATCTGCAAGGTTGTTGTGGCATTGTCTGCAGTATTCCCGTCGGTGGCTTTTTGTTTGCTGTGCGACATAGGTCTTTGTACACCGATCTGTGCCACTTGACCAGAGCTTGTATTCTGACCGGAGAATATCAGCGAGGGTCTGGGCTCAGCCTTGATCCAGCAGGGCCGACAGTTCTGCCAGAATCATGGCGGTGGCTCCCCAGACCCGATGCCCTGCAAGCCGGTAACAGGGCACCAGCCAGTCTTTTCCCCTGATGTTCAGCATTTCCTGGTACCGGCTGGCCGGGTCCAGCAGCTCGTCCACTGAAGAGGTCATGATGGCTGCCACCTCGCTGGGGGAGGGTCGGAATGCGGGCCGCTGGCTGGCCATGCCCACAAAGGGGTAAACGGTGAAGCGGCTGGGGGGTACCTGCAGGGGACTCAGTTCCCGGATGATCTGTACAGTGTCGGCTTGTACGCCGGTCTCCTCCGCGGTTTCACGGATGGCACAGGCTTCCAGGCTTTCGCCATATTCCCTGGCTCCACCGGGCAGGGAAACCTGGCCTGCGTGTACACCTGGTCCATCTACTCGAAGTATGAGGGGAAAGCGGGCTTGTCCACCGTCATCAAAAAGAAGGATCAGGACAGCTGCCTCACGCCAGGATAAACCCTCCGATTCCTGATCCTGGGTACTCCCTGTAGTCAAGTTGCGTCGGTATTCCGGCAGCATGATCAATCTGGCTTGATCTCCCGGCAGGGGGTGCTGATCTGAGATGAGTTGCAGGGTGCGGGAGAGGGTCATGAATGCTCCTGATGGTATTCTGACCACCTCCAGTTCCATGGTCAAGTAACCGCACTTCATCCATTTTTATTGGATAAGGCGAGGTTTTGGGGTGTTGAGGGGTAGATTTTTCAATTTTTCAGTTTTTTACTTGACAGGATTCATGATCAGCCTATAATACATCATAATACATTATAAGATGTATTATGTTGTTATATGGAGGTAGAAATGAATCCTGATCATCCACAACTTTTATCTGCTGCGCTTGAGGCCGTGCGGCAGAGAAAGCCGCGCAACGTATATTTCGTTGCCTGCGGTGGATCCCTGGCCTACATGTACAACCAGCAGTATATCCTTGATCTTGAGACGGATATTCCCGGCTTCATCGTAACCTCGAACGAGTTCATCCACCGCAATCCCAAGGGTCTTGGCAAGAATTCGCTTGTAGTATTGTGCAGCCATTCCGGGGATACCCCAGAGACAGTGGCCGCCGCTTCTTTTGCCCGGAAGAAGGGTGCCCTGACCATAGCCTATTCATTCAAGGTGGGGTCTCCTCTATGGGAAGCGGCGGAATACGGCTTGCATTATGACTGGGGACCGGATTCCGATGCGTATGAACACCGGGCAGGTATGGCTATCCGGTTCATGTTCGGTCTGGTGGATACCCTGCAGCCGAATCCTAAGTACAAGGCCGCCTTGGAGGCGGTTAAGAACCTGCAGGCCATCTTCACCCGGAACAAGGAACAATTTGCCGCGGCCGCCGATGTCTTCGGCAGCACCAGCAAGCGTGAACCACTGATCTATACCATGGGTTCAGGTCCGGTCTATGGCGAAGCCTATTCTTTTGCCGTGTGCCTGCTGCAGGAGATGCAATGGGTGCATTCGGCCGCCATTCATTCCGGTGAGTATTTCCACGGGCCATTTGAGATCACCGACTACGATGTTCCCTTCCTCATGATGAAGACCGCCGGGGAAACCAGACCGCTTGACCAGAGGGCTGATGCCTTCATGCAGAAGTACAGCAAGAAGGTGACCGTGGTGGATGCCGAGGAGTTTGACTGGACCGGCATTGATGCCAGTCTGAAGCCATATTTCTCGGCACCTATCTTTGGCGCAGTGCTGCGGGTGTATGCCGAAAGGCTTGCTGAGCACCGGGGGCATCCGCTATCCGTGCGCCGCTACATGTGGAAGATGGCGTATTGATGGATTCCACGCTCCGCGCCTCGCGCAGAGCTGAATTAGGACCATAGGAGGACTGTATGTTCAAGAAGATCGTGGCCGTCACCATCATGATGGCCGTGCTGGTATCCTTCGCTGCAGCAGCAGGATCCAGCGAGCAGGCTGCCGTTGGTGGCAAGACGACGATACGCTTCTTCCACCGCTGGCCGATGGAACCGCGCTTCAGCTACTTCAACCAGATAGTGGCAGAATTCGAAGCACAGAATCCGGATATCAAAATAGAAATGGATAGTGTCGAGAATGACGCATACAAGGAGAAGATCAGGGTTCTCATTTCTTCCAATGATGTTCCCGATGTCTTCGTGTCGTGGTCAGATAGTTTCGCCTTCAATCTGGTAAAATCCGGAAGGGTGAGGGCTCTCAATGACCTCCTTGAGAAGGATAAGGCTTTTGCCAACTCCTTCATAAAGTCACAGATCGGCCCCTTCACCTTTGGCGGTATTACCTATGGCATGCCCCTTACCATTGACGGCAAGGTACTGGTATACAACAAGGCCATATGGGCAGAAGCTGGAATCACCAAGGAGCCCAGGACCTTCGAAGAGCTCCTGACTGTCCTGGATACCCTCAAGGCCAAAGGTCATGCAGTTCCTATCCTTGAAGGTCTGTCCAATGCCTGGGCTATTTCACACTATCAGGGTACCATGCTCCAGCGGTACCTGCCAGCGGAGGTTCTTGCCAAGGATTACGCAGAGGCTACCGGTGAGTTTTCCCATCCTGGTTACAAAGTTGTTCTGGAGCGTTTCCAGCGGCTTGTTGACTACATGGGACCCAATGCCACTTCCCTTACCCATACCGAAGTGCGCAACCAGTTCATAGCAGGCAAGCTGCCTATGATGTACATGCAACTGGCTGAATTTGCCTATATCCAGGCTGCAGCCTCCAAGCCTGACTTCGGTTACTTCAACTTCCCTGCCTTCTCGGATGGCCAAGGTGACCCCGGGCTTCTTACTGGTGCTCCTGAGGGCTTCATGATGTCCAACACCAGCAAGAATCCAGAAGCAGCGGAAAGGTTCTTCAAGTTCCTGCTGTCCAAAGAGAATGCCTACAAATTCGTCAAGGATGTCGGTGCTCCTGTTGCCATCCTTGGCGCGGTGACAAACGATAACTCGTATCCCGCATTGATGGATGCCATAACGCTGATCAACTCTGTCAGCGGCTCTGCTCCCTGGTTTGACAATGCGGTGAACGTCAAGGTAGCCGATGCCTTCATGCGTGGCTCCCAGGCTGTGGCCAGCAAGGACAAGACCGTTGAGCAGGTCGTGGCCGATATCCAGGCTGCTGCCAAGGTTGTAAAAGCAGAAGCAACAAAATAGACTTTTTACTGTACTGCAGGCAGGGGGGCGGTTATCATGCCTCCCTGCCTGTTTTCTGGAGCCTGCCTGAGTTTAGTTGAAGGGAGTGGATCGCCATGAAGCCGAGGCAATTGAAGGCGGTAGCCGAACCGCTGGGTTTTATTCTGCCCTGCATGATAATGCTTGGATTGTTTGTCTACTATCCGCTTGTGCAGAATTTCATCTACAGTTCCTTCCGCTTTTCGGCGTTCTCCCCGGAAAAGGTTTTCATTGGTTTCGAGAATTACAGGAACTTGTTCAATGATAAGGTTGTTGTAACGGCACTTGTCAACAATATCAGGTATGCAGTAGTCTCCGTGCTCATCCAGGTATGTTTCGGCCTTGCTTTGGCTGCAATTCTGGAGGACCGGGTTTTCAGGCGTTTTGCTCCACTCTTCAGGACTACCTTTTTCCTGCCGGTGGTTATTTCCATTTCCGTAGTGTGCCTGTTGTTTGGATTTATTTATAACCCAATCGATGGTCTTCTGAACAAGTTCCTGGAAATGATCGGCCTGGGTTTCCTGGCAAGGCCGTGGTTGGGTTCTGGCAAGACAGCTATCTGGGCTACCATCGCCGTATCCCAATGGCACAGCACTGGTTACATCATGATGCTGTTCATAGTAGCCATCCAGAAAATACCCGAGGAATTATACGAAGCGGCAGAGATAGACGGGGCAGGGAAACTGCGCCAGTTCTTTGTCATTACCCTGCCGCAGGTAAAGGAAATGTTCTTTGTCACCTCGGTGATTACGGTGACCGGTTCCTTCATGGTATTCAATGAACCATACATACTCACCAAGGGTGGCGGCCCTGGTACCAGTTCCATCACCATAGCGGTGCATATGTACCAATCCGGTTTCTTCAAAGACATGATGGGGTATGCATCCACCCTGGCGGTGGTGATATTCCTCATCTCTGCCTTCTTTGCTGTTATCCAGTTGACGGCATTCAAGTCGGGAGAGGAGTAAGCCATGACCTTCGCAAATATCCGAACCTACAGACGCGACTCCTTTACACCGATCCACTATCTGGTTTTTCTGATGCTATGCATCGGGTTTGTACTGGTGGCCTATCCCTTGTTCTGGATACTCATGTCGTCCCTCAAGACAACAGATGAGATTACCCTGTCCATCTGGGCCTTTCCCAAAGAGCTTCAATGGAAGAATTATGCCAATGCCTGGAACCGGGGCATTTCCCAGTACTTTGTGAACAGCATGCTGGTTACCACCAGTACCATCGTTGGAGTAATCATAGTATCATCTCTGTGTGCCTATGGCCTATCACGATACCGCCGGCGCTGGATAAATGCTATGTTGGTGGTAGTCATGGGCGGCATGATGCTGAACCCCCAGGTATGCCTGATTCCCCTGTACGGTTTGCTGACACGCCTTGGTATACGGAACACCTATCTGGCTCTCATCATTCCGTATATGGCATTCCGCCTGCCCTTGAACACCCTGCTCATCCGCAGCTTCTTTCTGAGTGTCCCGAAGGAAATCGAAGAGTCGGCCACCCTGGATGGCTGTGGAGGGTATCAGGTGTACTGGCGTATCTTCCTTCCGATGTCCAGGCCGATATTGCTGACCAGTGCCATTCTGACTGCCTACTATGCCTGGAACGAGTTCCTGTTCGCGATCATTTTCATCGATTCGAACAAATACCGGACCATACCGGCCGGACTCATGAGCTTCAGGGATGCTCTGCAGGTGGATTGGGGCCCTTTGCTTGCCGGCATGGCCATCTCGGCGATTCCGATCATGATTTTCTTCATATCAGTGCAGAAATATTTCATACGGGGCATGATGGCCGGTTCGGTCAAAGGATAAGGAGCAGACATGAAGATGATAGGGGTCGGGGACAATGTTGTGGATTGTTATCTTGACCAGAAAATGTATTATCCAGGCGGCAATGCGGTGAATGTCGCGGTGAATTGTCGAAGGAACGGTGCTGAGCCTGTAGCCTACATGGGTGTGTTCGGTGATGATCTAGAGGCAGACCATCTCAAGTGGGCTCTCGATCAGGAAGGCGTGTCCTTTGAGCGGTCAAGAAAGGTCTATGCTGCATCCGGCCATCCTGGCGTCAATCTGACTGCGGATGGAGACCGGGTATTTGTTGGAGGGCCGCTGGATACCGCCCAGCATGTTTTCAGGATCCGGTTGACCAAAGCTGACCTCGAGTACGTTGCCGGTTTTGATGTCTGTCACACCTCCTGTTATTCAGGTATCGAGCCGGAACTGCCCCAACTTGCGGGTAGCATCGATGTTTCATTCGACTTCTCTACCCATTCGGATGATGGATATATTGCATCAGTGAGTCCCTTCGTACGTCTGGCCTTCTTTTCAGGTGCTGCGTTGACAGAAACCCGGATGGACTCTATCATCCGTACCTGCCATGAGGCGGGTACGGAAATTGTCGGTATTACCCTTGGGGAACGCGGTGCCCTGTTCTCCTGGAAGGGAGAACGATTCCACCAGCCGGTTATACCAGCCGCCTCGGTGATTGATACCATGGGAGCCGGAGACAGCTTCATCGCGGGTTTCCTGACCCGGTTTTATGAGGGTGATGCGATTACCACAGCCCTGGAGTATGCTGCGGACAGGGCAGCCGTCACCTGCGGCTTTTATGGCGGGTTCGGATATCCACATGCTTTTGAATCCTGAAGGGGAGTTAGGAATTGATGCTGACCCAGACCAGTTCACGGCCTTTGTACGAACAGCTGAAACAGACTCTGGTCGGGGAAATTGTGGCTGGGGTGTATCACCATGGTGACCGACTGCCTGGCGAGTTGGGGCTGGCTGAAAAATATGGCATAAGCAGGATCACCGTCCGGCGGGCTCTATCCGAACTGGTAGAAGAAGGATACCTCTCCTCCCAGCAGGGACGGGGTACCTTTGTCAATTACAAGCCTGACGAACAACAACTGCGTTCGTTTGGCGGATTCAGTGAATCTTTTGATGGCACAAGAAATAAATCCAGCAAGATTCTAAGTATGGACAGCCTTGCCGCTGAGCCGGATCTTGCTGCAAGGCTGAAGATCCAGACCGGAGACAAGGTCTGGTACCTGCGCAGGCTCATGTTCGAGGGTGGCAGACCATATCTGCTGGACAACGCGTACTTCATCCAGTCGATGTATCCCGGTTTGTCTGACTTGGTTCATGACAATATTTCCACCTTTTCGGTGATGTGGCATCATTACGGCATGGTATTTGCCAAGGCCGACAAGACAATCGGTGCTGTCCGGGCTGGTTCCGAAGAGTCCAGACTCCTGGACTGTGTGCCTGGCGACCCTCTGCTGTCCATCACCAAGGTCATCTATGACCGCGATGACAGGCCGATCCACTATTCCCACTATTATGTACTTGCCGACCGGTGCATCTACACAATGACGGTGCTTGGAGAGCAGACCGACATGGAACTTCACTACCAGCAGGATACCTGACAGAGGCTTGTGCCCAGTGCTTCTTCCCTTGATTCCTGACATCTTTCCCTGATTCCAGATGTCCTTCCCCTCTTTTTTACCAGATTGCCTCTTCCTCCAACGCCTCCCATCCACGCAAAAATCCAGCCAGCACTTTGTGGGCCAGTTTTGGCCTGAGCTGTACCTGCACGTCTTCCCAGCCTTTCAATGGTAATCGTATAGTTTCGTCTGTGCCGGAAAGATAGGCCTGCGGCAGCTGGTCAGGGATCCTGATATGTGCCCATACGCCGATGCTGTCTATGACCAGGGTGTCCAGGCTGTCGTGGGCAAGCACAGCCCGGGAATCGCGTATGGGATCAAGCAGGATGCGGGTCTGGGATGGATCGGAAAAATTCAGCCGTGACCAGGGCAGGCGGAAGACCAGGGAGCCGTCTGACTGCTGGATAGCCAGACCGGTGGGGCCAACCGGGAGTGTGCTGCCGTTTTCCCAGATGGACGCAAAGCTTCGGCCTTCTCCGGTTGTTGCCATTCTATTGACCAGGGTGAGGATCCTTGTATAGCCGCCTATGCTCGAGGCTCCTGGATACAGCCTGCCACCACCGCGGTTGTAGCCTGGATAGACCAGCAGTTCGGCGCTCAGCAGTTGTCCATCCTGCAGCCTGGCGCGTATCACGAACTCCGAGCCCTGAGGCGCCAGGGGGCCGCCGGGGTACAGCCGGTATTCGCCGGTCCTGCCGGGAACCAGGTCCAGCCCGAGATCCAGTATCAGCTGGTCATCGGTTTCCGGTTGGCCATCCCGTTCCGGCTGACCCTCCGCGCCCAGGTCCTTGTTGCTGATGGCAGATGGATCTGGCACGTGGATGTACAGCCAGGCTGGATCGCTCCAT
Organism: Spirochaetia bacterium; assembly: GCA_034004175.1. Taxonomy (GTDB): domain Bacteria; phylum Spirochaetota; class Spirochaetia; order Treponematales; family UBA12059; genus MIBM01. The sequence goes on along the minus strand of JAVEXH010000015.1, from coordinate 5,805 downwards.
GAAACCATAGCGGAAGTCGGGGAGGCAGGCCTTGCCTGTTGCTCGATCTGCCCGGGTTCGGTGGAATCCGGTATCCAGGCCATGATGCCGTAGTTCTGTTCGGGGTCTATGGTGTTGTGCCACAGGGGATTGCGGTCGTAGGGGATCATGTAGGTTTCAGTGGTCCAGGTCTACTTGGCCCACTCGTCTGCCCACTGGAATACCACGCCGCCGGCGGCTCCGCTGCCTGCGATGGTGCGGTACAGATCGACCAGACCTGCGGCCTGGGAGACTTCGGACAGGCCGCCATGATCCAGCCCCGCCGGATGCACATGGGCTGTGCCATAGCCGGTAGCCAGACCGAATTCAGCCACCAGGAGGGGGATGCCTTCCTGGGTGGCCAGCAGTTCGTCGATGTAGGCAGCATAGCGGAGCATACCGGATTCGTCCCCCGGCAGATCATATCGTGCAGACCGGATCATGAAATCCGGATAGTTGGGGTATATGTGATAGGCGGTGAAGAAACCGGCCTCGTTGCCCGGCCTGGTCGATATGGCCCTGAAATCCACAGAAGCCCGGTCGTTGAAGGGTGCCTTGCCGCTGCCGGCTGTCCACTCCGCAGGATGGTGCAGGACGTCCAGGGTTGGCCAGGAAACGAAGCCGATGGGGATCTGTCGTCCACCACGTTCTGCGATACGACCGGCAGCACGGTCTGCCATGCGGGCCAGAATGCTTTCAACGGGATGGCCAGGGGCAACGGCAAACCAGTCGCCGGTAAAGGTTTCAGCGGGCCTGGCCTTGGCAGTTGCCATGACTTCTTCGGGCTCCAGTTCACGCCCCACCAGCACGGCGGCCAACCAGGGGCTTACGTCGGCCTGATACTGGCCCCAGGCCCGGTACTGGCGCTCGGCAATGTCTGCACGGCCAAAAAGCGCATCGATGGTCATGTCGGATTCTGCCAGGTAGTCCTGCAGATAGCCGGGATTGCCAAGGTCGTGGCCAGGAGCATCTTCTTCAGGCCATATTTCCTGGATGAGGTACAGGACCTTTCCGCCTTCATTTGTACGTTCTGCTGCATGATTCCAGGCGGCAAGGGCCCGGTAGAAGGCCGGAGGCAGCAGGGTATACAGCCTGAGGGTGTCAAAACCGGCTTCTGTCATGGACTTAAGCCAGCCCAGGTAGGTGGTTTCGTCGACAGGAGGGTCGGTGAACCAGTGCCCGGGGGTGGCTGGCCCGAGGTTCACGCCTTTGACGAACCAGGGCTGCCAGATGCCCGTACTGTCTTTTCGTTCCAGATATTTTATGCCAGCTCTGAAGCCGGGTTCAGGAAGCCCGCTGTTTTTCCCTTGCCCCGTATGTTCAAGCGCGGCCAGGCTCATGGCCCGCCAGATAGGTACGGTAAGTCTGGAAAACCTGGAATGCCCGTCTTCAGGCTCGTCCAGGGAGCGGCTTGCTTCCATGCCCGGTGCCGGATACAGGCTGAGGCCAGGCCGGTAACTATCGGCATCGAGGATGTCAACGGCCAGGGTCCACACCGTGCCCAGGCCATAGGCTTTCTTGATGACCAGAGGAAAACCGAGGGGTATGCCGTGGCTGTCCGCAAGCGTGCGCCCGGCGGGCAGGAATCCGAAGGATGCGGCCGCCATGACACTGCCATCGGTCTGATCCGGCAATATGGCAAAATATCCGCCAAGAAGTGAATCAAGGGCAATGCCGCCAGCCTCGCCCTGTACGGACAGGAACTTCCTGTCCAGCTCCACGCCACGCCTGAGCACGATTACGGTGTTGTCATGCGGGGCATGCAACACGATGCCCGCGCCTTCGTGGTCCCAGGTTCTGCCGTTGGCGGCTTCCCAGGCCTGCAGGACCTGTGGGGGCACCTGGTTCGTGGCCGAGAGGTCGCCCAGGTATTGGCCTACCCATTGTACCAGGCCGGCTCCGGTCCAGGCGCCCAGTTCCGCAGCCAGGCGAGGGTTCTCCGTGCCGGTCAGACTCTTGAACCCGATGGCCACCTGCAAGCCTGCTATCGTGCGATTGCGGACTGCATCCAGGCCTGCATCGAAGGGCCCTGCAACCGCCTTCGGATCGGGGTCGGCACTGAAGGGCCGGTCGATGACCAGGATATCGGCTTCGGCAATCCCTGGGCTTGCAGCCTCGGACTGGACCAGGGTGGCAACGCCGGCGCGGCGGGTGGCCGAGTCCAGGAAAGTAGTCAGCGTATCCTGTCCCGGTTGCGCCTGGTCGCTTTGTGCTGGTCCAATAGATTCCACCCTCAGCTCAGGCAGGTCACCCCGCAGGAACAGGCCGGCAAGCTGGGCGGCCATGATCAGCAGAGCCACCAGTGGAACGGCAAGGTATTTCTGATACTTTACGAACTGCGGGTATTTCATGATACCTTCCCCGCTGCCCGGGCAAAACCCTTGCGTGCCATCTTCTGCCAGCCCTTGGACAGGTAGAAGAACTGCACAAAGGCCCAGACCCGGGACATGCTCATGAGCTGCCTGAAGCCGAAGTTTTCCGCAAAGGCCAGCAGGATGAGGCTGAAGAATTCCCTTGGCCTGAAATAGACCACCTGACGTTCGGCCAGCAGTATGGAACTCAGGGAAATGAGTATACCGAACAGGATTGCAATACCGAAGACGGCCAGGCTCACGATCGGGTTGATCAGGGCCAGGATGAGGGAAGCGGCAAGCACCACATAGCCCAGCAGTTCCAGCCAGGGACCGATCAGTTCGAACATGAAGAAGTAGGGTATGGATAGAAGACCGGTGGTGCCGTACCGGGGGGCAAAGGCCATTTTCCGGTGATGCAGCAAGACCTCGATAAGCCCACGGTGCCAACGATCGCGCTGGCGCCCCAGGGCCTTGCCGTCTTCGGGCACCTCTGTCCAGCAATTGGCATTATAGCAGTAGTCCACGACGCCGGTGCGCCCGCTTTCCCGTTCCATGCGCAGGAGCCGGACTACCAGTTCCATGTCCTCGCCCACGGTGTCCTTGCGGTAGATACCCTTGCCGGTCATGTAGCCCCCGGCCTCCAGTATCCTGTCCCGGCGGAAGATGCCGTAGGCTCCGGAGATGATCACCAGCCCGTCCATCAGGGCCCAGCCCAGGCGTCCGGATTCAAAAGAGCGCAGGTATTCGATGGTCTGGAAGGCCGCCAGGGGATGCCCGGGCAGGCCTATGCGCTGGAGGTGTCCATGGTCTACTTCGCTGCCGTTTACCGGGAAGATGTTGCCGCCTATCGCTATCGTCGTGCGGCGGCTGGCTATGGTCTGGGTCATGGTCCGCAGGAGTGACTGCGGATCCAGCAGGGAGTCGGCATCGATGCAGCACACATAATCGCCACCGGCAAAGTTCAGCCCCGCATTCAGGGCATCAGCCTTGCCGCCATTGGTCTTGTCCACAACGATGAGATTCGGAATGGCCGGCGAGCGGTACACCGTCTTTACCGGCATGGACGGAAGGCTGCCTTCGGTTCCCGACGAGGCAGGTTCAAGCTTGAAGGCCTCCTTGAGGGCTGCCATGGTGCCGTCTCTGGACCCGTCGTTTACCACCACTACCTGGTAGTGCGGATAGGCCAGGGACAAAAGGCTTTCCACGCTGTCGGCTATGGTCTGTTCCTCGTTGTATGCCGGGGCGATGATGGTGACCGAAGGCAGGAGGCCGCTGGTGAACAGGAAATGCTTCATGCCGGTTTCCCAGAGCAGCGACTGGATGTGCAGTTTCACTGCCGACAGAATCAGCAGCAGGAGGTAGAAGGAGTTCACCGCGATGGTGTACCAGGCAAAGAGGTAGTGGAAGTCGAAGATGAAGCGGTACAGCAGTTCCGATGGCGTGAGATACCCGAGCATGTCCCACCACCGGATGGCAAAGACCGCCGGGAAGACAGCAAGGGCGGCAATCACCAGGAAGGCGATGAAGGCCTTGTCAGCTGTTTTTACCGGAATCCGTGGACGGTCTTCTTCCGGCGGGGGCGGGGGCAGGTCCATTTCTGCAAGCAGGGCGGGGTCAGCATGGGTAGAGAAGAAAGCCTGCTGCCTCGGCCGTGTTTCCAGAACTTCCTTCAGATGGGCAATCATTGCTGCCCGTGTATCGGCGGGAAGGGGGGCTTCCAGTACCGATAGTATGGCGCCGGTCCGGTCCTGGTCCACCAGGCAGACCAGCATGCGCCTGAAACCCGGGCTCAGCCCCGGCTCGTCATGGAAGCACAGATAGCTCAGGCGGTATTCCAGGGCCAGGCTGATGGCCCTGCTGCAGTCTTCGCTGCCCTTGGCAATGGCCTGCAGCAGGATTCCAGTTGCTTCGGGATGCCTTCGCTCTATTTCCCTGACCGCCTGGAGGCCCGCCTCCCGCAGGTCTTCGCGTTCGAACCAGGGTGCAAGGGTGTATACCTCTTCAGGATCCAGAACCGCGCCGAGGAGTCTGGCACAAGGCAGCATGAAGCGCTTCTCCCGGCGGGCTCGGTAGTCCCTGAGGAACCATGACGGCGGAAAGGCCTCTGCCAGGACCCGGGCAGCGTTCTCTCCGATGGCGTCATCCCGGGTTTCGGCTATAACTGTCGCCTGGTCCCAACCTTGGGCACTGGGTCGTGCCCGTACACCTGCCAGGAACAAGCGCAGACCACTGTCACCCAGACTGCTGTCACCTAGATTGTATTTACTGGATAAAAGGCCCTGACCTTCGCAGTAACGATGGAAGGCAGGCGCAAGGGGCTCCAGGGCAGTGAAGTCTGTATCATCCGGTGGAGGATCCATGGCATCCAGCTGCGCTTTCAGCTGTTCCAGCGGTAGCTCGATCCTGGCGGTGGCCAGTTGCCGCAGTATGGCCAGACGTGCAAGGCGGATTTTTTCACGGCCAAGGCGGGCCAGCAGGGTGGCCATGGCTGGCCTGGAACCGGAAAGCCCCAGGGTCAGGTAGGCGGCTATGCGCCGGTGCACAAAAGGTGACCTGCTGTCATGGCTGGCCTGCCGGAGTATCCCGCTGCTGTCCAGTACTTCCTGCAAGAGTTCCAGGGTTGCGTCGTCTTCCTGGCAGGCCTCCAGGGTAAGGCGGGCCAGCAGGGCAAACTCCCGCTTGCTGTTCCTGGCCAGACTCAGCAGTGTTGCCGCATCCCTGTCAAGCAAGGCCTGCCGAAGCTTCCGGGTCCTTGCTGACCGCCGGGCAAAGGCTCTGCGGCGGCTGGATTTCACCAGCAGCACGGTCATGACTGCCAGCACATCCAGGACACCCAGGCCTGCAAGCAAAGAAACCAGCAGACTGGAATCAGTGTTCATCGGGTACCCATCGGACCAGATAACGGATCACACCCAGCAGTTCCCGCAACGGGACGGGTTTTTCAAAGATGTGGAATATCTGCTGGGTATGAGCCCTCTCCACGATTTCACTGGTCTTGGATTCCACCAGCAGGACGAAGGGTATGCGCCGGAGGTCGGCTGAAGCCAGCATGCGGGCCCGGATCTGCAAGGCGTCGAACTGGGGCAGGTAGGCATCGGCTATCACCACTTCGGGCTGGTACTTCTCCATGAGGTCCAGGGCTTCACCGCCGCGGCTGGCACTGACCGCAGAGAAATCCTGACGGTTGAGGAATTCGACCAGGTAATCGGCGCTGATGCTGTCACCGTCCAGGATCAAGGCCATGGATTTTTCCTGTATCTCCGCGCCGCTTTCAGCCAGCACCTCGTTGCCGCCCCTGCGTTCCAGCAGCTTCAGGCGGGCCCGGGACAGGGCTTGCAGGTCTGCCAGGATATCGTCTTTGCCCGCCGTCCGCAGTTCATCACTTCCTACGATGGCAACCGAGATGGTGGCGGGCCGGGAGAAGCGGCGCTCG
>JAVEXH010000375.1:0-3584 GCA_034004175.1 Spirochaetia bacterium | reverse complement strand
CTTCGTCGATCCAGATTACCGGACATCACCGACGGCCCCCGCAAGCTTGCAAGCGTTGCAGGCTTTACCATTGATTTCGATGCCTGTACCCTTTACCGGGGAACCGAACGGGTTCCCTTGTCTGCCAGGGAATTCGATGTGCTTGGTTTCCTGGTTTCAAATCCGGGCAAAGCCTGTGCCCCCCAGGACATCTACGAGCAGGTCTGGGGCCAGCGATATGCCGACCCCACTACCATCGGGGTGTACATCCAGCGCATACGCAAGAAGATAGAAGACGATCCGGGCCAGCCTCGGCTGATTCATACCATGAAGGGCAAAGGCTACCGGTTTGATCCCGGTCCGGGGAAGACAGCAAGCTGAAATGAAAGCAGACTGGAATGGACGTGTTCCGAGATGAGCCTTAAAACCAAATTCACACTGATCATTATCAGTCTCATTCTGATACCCCCTCTGACCATAGTCCTGCAACTGGCCATACAGCGAAACCTGAGTTCGGGATCACCGGAGACCAGTTTCATAGCCATTCGTATGCTGGCCAGAAATCTGAACACCGCTGTAGCATCGGGCAACTTTGACGCCTTTTCAGCACTTCCCGAAGGTACCGAACTGGCAATAGCTGCTGACACCGGGGAAGTTCTGTACGCTTCACCTGAAGGCCTTGCCAACAAAGAAGCAGTAATCCGAAGCACCACCGGTGCGGTCGACAAGGGACAGGGGGTGGAAGGTGCAGGACTGGATCTGCATATCTTCCGCTTCAGCTCAGGCGGCACAACCGGAACCGCCTATCTGACGACGCCAGGCGGACTGGCCGTGAATTTCGGAAATCCAGCGCTGCTCCATCTGCCCATAACCCTGGGTTTCTTCCTGGTGGCAATATCCATCTTTGCCGGTTCGGTGATCCGCAGGCTTGGTGTTTCGATACGGCAACTGGAAGATGCCACCAGGCGCATTGCCCTAGGTGATCTGGATTCATCTGCTACCGATGGTCTGGGCGATCTTGCGTCCCTGGGTCTGGCCATGGACAGGATGCGCATACAGTTGAAAGAAGACCGCGAACGAAGGGACCGTTTCATCATGGGTGTATCCCATGATCTGAAGACTCCTCTGGCAGTGATAAAAGGCTATCTTGATGCCCTGGACGACGGGATGGCCGAAAATGCAGGGCAACGAACGCATTACATCGGCATCATGCGGGACCGCACCGATATTCTGGCGACCCGGATAGACCACCTGATAGAATTATCCCATACCACCACCACAGAATGGCGTCACGGACTCCAGGAACGGGATTTCTTTTCGTTCTTGAACGAAGCTCTGGATCCCCTGGCCGAATACTGCACAGTAAGGGGCTGCAAGCTCCAACGCAACCTGCCTTCCGGTCCAGGCCCGATCCTGGCTTTTGACCCCGATATGGTGACTCGTGTTCTGGAGAACCTTGTGGAAAATGCCATTGCATACGGCGACAAAGGCAGACCCATCTCGGTAAAAGCTGTACCGACAGCAACAGGACTTGAACTCCGGGTGGAGAACGAAGGTGGTGGTATACCCGCGACGAACCTCCGGAAAGTATTCGAACCTTTTTTCAGGGGCACTAAAGGCCGGAACGACGGCGGTTTCGGGCTGGGACTAGCATCGGTTCAGTCCATTGTGGAATCCCATGGCTGGGCCATCCGGGCTGAATCCATACCTGGGGGAAAAACATCCTTCATAATCGACATCCCAAGGTGAACCAGCCTCCTGCGTGAAAAATGTATAGCCCGTTGAACTTACAACGGGCCTGCGCCTACCTCATTCCCACTCGATGGTTGCCGGGGGCTTGCTGGACACATCGTAGACCACCCGACCGACAGCCTTGACCTTGTTGGTGATGGCCGCCGAGATAGCCCGCAGGTCTTTCATGTCGAAGTCGTACACATCGGCGGTCATGCCGTCCGACGAGGCCACGGCACGCAGGGCCACCGTCCAGCCGTAGGTGCGCACATCTCCTGCGACGCCGACGGAGCGGACCGGCAACAGCACGCAGAAGGCCTGCCAGATCCTGTCATACAGACCACGGGATCGGAGCTCGGCTATGTAGACCTCGTCGGCGGCCCGCAGGATGTCGCATTTTTCCTTGTTCACCTCACCGAGCACCCGCACGCCCAGGCCGGGGCCGGGGAAAGGGTGCCTGCCGACCACCGCTTCGGCCACTCCGAGGGTGCGGCCAAGGCGTCTGACTTCGTCTTTGTACAGGCGGTCCAGGGGCTCGACAATACGGCCTTCCGCCCGCTTCTTCTCTATAAGCGGGGAGCGGACGTTGTGGTGGCTCTTGATGACATGGGCCTTCTTGCCCACACCCTTGCCTGATTCGATCAGATCGGTGTACAGGGTGCCCTGGGCCAGGAAGTAGCCATCGCCAAGGCCAAGGGAGGCCACAGCCCTTTCCTGTACGGTGACGAACATATCACCTATGATGTGGCGCTTCTTCTCCGGCTCGTCCACCCCTGCCAGGGCTCCCAGGAAATCAGCTTCGGCATCCACCCGGTGCAGGTGGGTTGCACCAAGGGCTCCGAGTATCGCCATGACTTCCTCGCTCTCGCTCTTGCGCATGAGACCGGTATCTATGTACATCAGATGGACCTGGTCCTTGGGCAGGGTCTTCAGGAGCAAGGCTGCCGCGACGGTGGAGTCGACCCCGCCAGAGATAAGCAACAGAACCTTTTCTGAACCTACCCTGGCACGGATCACTTCCCGTTCTTCTTCGATATAGCGGGCCATGGTCCAGGTCTTGTCACTGCCGCAGATGCCTACGGCAAAGTTCTCCAGAATTTGCATGCCATGTTCGCAGTGGGTTACTTCAGGATGGAACTGCACGCCCCGCAGGGGCAGGCTTTCGTGGACTATGGCGGCAGGAATACCGTTATCCGTGGCGGCAGTTACCTTGAAGCCCGGCGCCAGGGTCTGTATGGAATCCCCATGGCTCATCCAGCTCATGAAATCCCTTGGAACCCCGGTAAACAGCGGATCGGAATCGAGGACGGTGACCGGCCGGCTGCCGTACTCGCGGTCAGGCAGGGCAACAACACTGCCGCCGAAGGTGCGTGTCATGCTCTGGGCTCCGTAGCAGACCCCGAGGAGGGGCAGGCCGCAGCTGTATACAGCCGGATCCGGAGCGGGGGCGCCCTCTTCGTAGACGCTCCAGGGCGACCCGGAGAGGACTATGCCCCTGACCCCATCCAGGCGGCCGGAAGCCAGGGGAGAGTCGCCGGGAACGATGTCGGTATAGACACCTATCTCCCTGATGCGCCTGGCTATGAGCTGGGTATACTGGCTGCCGAAGTCAAGGATCAGGATCGTATCCACGGGCTCTTCCTTACAAAGGTGTCGCGTCGGTCATAACCGACGGAGATGATCTCTATCTTTGTCTCGGTGAACTCTTCTATGAAGGCCACGTAGTCTCTGGCTTCCCGGGGAAGGTCATCGTAGTCGCGGATCTGGCCAAGGGGCTGCTTCCAGCCCTTGAAGGTACGCAGCACCGGTTCGGCCTGGGTAAGGTCCTTGATGGATGCCGGGAAATGTTCCAGCAGCTTGCCGTCCAGCTTGTA
>JAVEXH010000374.1:0-3593 GCA_034004175.1 Spirochaetia bacterium | reverse complement strand
GCAGGGTGAGGGTTTCTACGAGATCGAGACACCTACCTTCATAAAGAGCACCCCCGAGGGCGCCCGGGACTACCTGGTGCCCAGCCGCCTGTACCCCGGCAAGTTCTATGCCCTGCCCCAGTCGCCCCAGCTGTACAAGCAGATCCTCATGGTCTCGGGCTTTGACAAATACTTCCAGATAGCCCGCTGCTACCGCGACGAGGATGCCCGGGGAGACCGCCAGCCGGAGTTTACCCAGCTGGACATAGAGATGTCCTTTGTGGGCCGGGACGACGTCCTGTCCATGATAGAAAAACTCTTCGGTTATGTATTCAAGAAGACCATGAACGTACAGCTGCCGCCCACCTTCAAGCGCCTGTCCTACGACCAGGCCCTGGAACTGTACGGCACCGACAAGCCCGACCTCCGCTTCGGTATGGAACTGCAGGACTTTGCCCCCTGGGTAGAAGGCTCGGGCTTTCAGGCCTTCAAGGATGCCCTGGCAAACGGCGAAGCCGAACGTCAGGCCAGCCTGGCCAAGGGCGTTCAGAGCCAGGGCGGTGGCGTCAAAGCCCTGGTCGTACCCGGCAAGGCAGACTACTCGCGCAAGCAGATAGACGAGCTGGAGGCGGCCGCAAAAATCTACCGCGCCAAGGGCATGGCCTGGATGAAGGTGAATGCAGCTGGTGGCCTGGAAGGCGGGGCATCCAAGTTCTTTGCCGACAATGCAACGGCCGTTGTGGCTGGCCTGGGTGCCAAACCCGGCGATCTTATCCTGCTAGTGGCCGATGCCAAACGCCGGATTGCCAACATAGCCCTGGGAGCGGTACGCAGCAAACTGGGCAAGGACCTCGGACTGTACGATCCCGCCAACCTTGCCAAGAATGCTGCTGCCCGCTTCGAGTTTGCCTGGATAGTGGACTTCCCCATGTTCGAGTTCAATGAAGAAGAGAACAAGTGGGACACTGCCCACCACATGTTCACCTGGCCCCAGGAACAGTACCACGCCACCATGGAAACCGACCCCGGCTCGGTGAAGGGCGACCTGTACGACCTGGTGCTCAACGGCTTTGAACTGGCCTCGGGCTCCATCCGCATCCATGACCCTGAACTGCAGAAGCGCGTCTTCAAAATCGTTGGCTTTGACCCCGTCGAGGCCGAGAAGAAGTTCGGCTTCCTGACCGAGGCCTTCAAGTACGGCGCACCGCCCCACGGAGGCATAGCCCCCGGCCTCGACCGCCTCGTAATGCTCATGGCCGGCGAAACCAGCATCAAGGAAGTCATAGCCTTCCCCAAGAACTCCTTTGCGGTAAGTCCTATGGATGATTGCCCGAATGAAGTGGAACAGAAGCAGCTGGATGAATTACACCTCTCGATTCGTTATCCTGACAAGCAGCTTTGACGTAATGAGGACATTCAACCTCAAACCAATGGTTTTTCGCGAGGGTACTCGCGGCCGCGCGCGGCCGCGCGCGCCAGCGCACACGACAATTTTATTCCACACCAACGCGGGCCCGAAAGGGCCCGTTGCATTGGATCATGGGCAATCTGGACTCATGACCTTATTGCATCACCGTAAGGCTGATTTCTGAAATACAGGTGTCATCGTATTTCCTGCCACGGTAGACATCAAGAATTTCAAGCATAAAAAGAAAGCTCACAAGTTCTTTCCCGGATATACCGGTGATGCCATCCCACACCTGCCAGAACGCATCCTCGTACTTGTCTTCGAAATCCACAAGGTATTCTACTTTCCTTGTAGCAATTTTCACCATGCCGGCATTTTGCGTGGGCAAAGCATAAATCCTGACTCTGGCTTTCTTAACTCTATTGTTGTTCTCCTAGCTTTTTTGATCCTTGCAATAGCCATTGTTTACGACTACTGCCGTAAAGGAATCCTCGGAGGCAAGGGCTATCCATTGACCAATGCCTGGGCCGTGGGCACCTTCTGACCAGGCAGTTGTGATATCGTTGTCATCAAGGTTGTCGGGACCATAGGAACCATAGGCATCTGCAGGAAGGAACGATGTAGCATAGGGTAAATAATATATACCGGGTGCCAGCAGAAGACGGCCTGTACTATCCCTGCTGATTCCTTGGCTTGTTCCTGTGCTCGTGTTGAAAACCGTCTTCAGGAACAGTTCATCACTTGAATCAATCCCGCTGATTGTTTCTGACACAATGGAAACATTCTGCTGTGAAGGAAATACCATTTCCGCTTCATCCTCTATTTCCTGGGAATACAGAAGAACGGGGAATATGAGGATCAGACAAGCCAAGCCTTTGGTACTCATGGAGGGTTCCTCCTTTGCAGGCCATACATGAAAGTATCAATAACGCAAACAAACCCGTCAATGCCGGAAAAGAATCTCGTATCGATAATATTTTACTCTTTGGAGACATTGGAAATATACAACTCATACTGGACGGTTCTGCACAACGTCAATGGAAATCATAGTTTGAATTCTGGTTAAAATATCTTAAGTTTTGGTCTTGATGCGCTATCATGATTCTATATACAACATCTGTCTATTGCGAAAATTACACAATCTGGAGGCGAACCATGAGGTTCCCACGTTCAATGCTGCTGACCCTCGCAGTGTGCGTTTTATTCACTGCCGTGATACAAGCGCAATCCAGCGATGTTACCATGAGCTTCCTGCCAACGGTGGCCGTACCTTTCGGGCCTACCCTTGACGATGGTCTGCAATACTTCGGAATCGGCGGCGGCGGCACTCTGCGCGGCGAGCTGGCTCCAGGGTTTGCCCGCTGGCTCTTCGGCAGGGCTTTTTTCGATTATGAACTACTACCCATAAATGGCTCGGACCTGTTGCTTTCGGTGGTTTACGGCGGTGGGTCCATTGGTGCAAGTTATTCCCCTGCACCCCGGATTGCCCTGCGGGCCAACGCAGGCGGTGGACTTTACATGGCAACAGCAGATGCCGGCACTGTACGCAACCCCTTCATCGAAGGTGGAACCGAGGTCCTGCTCCGCCTGTCGCCAACCTTTGCCGCGGGGCTTGGCGCCCGCTACAAATACCTGACCGTACCTGGTGATTCACTCTACCAGGGCCTTTCAGTGCAACTGGGCATTGTGTATGACCTTGCAGGCTCACGCAAGGGCAGCGAGATACAGCTCACACCAGAGCTGGGTGCGGTATTCCCGTTGTTTTTCAGCTATTACGACAAGAACCCACTGGGCTCCGCCCTCATCGTCAATGAGGAAGCAATCCCCATAGACAACGTCAAGGTTCTGTTCTATGCCAGGCAGTACATGGACGCACCGCGTCTGAGCGCTGAATTCGATAGACTTACCCCCGGGGCCAGTAAGGAAATCCCGGTGTACGCCCTTTTCAACGATGCCATCTTCAGGGTAACCGAGGGCACCAAGGCTGCCGGTGAGTTGACTCTTGAGTACTATTACCTTGGACGGAAAACCACCAAAACCGTACCGGTAACACTCAACGTGCAGAACCGCAATGCCATGACCTGGGATGACGACCGCAAGGCTGCCGCCTTTGTGACGGCAAAAGATCCCCTTATACTCGGCTTTGCCAAAGGCCTTGCATCCATGGTCCGCGGCGAGTCAGGTTCGACAGCTATCTCAACCGAGT
>JAVEXH010000373.1:0-3593 GCA_034004175.1 Spirochaetia bacterium | reverse complement strand
GACTTCATCCATTCCATACATGGCCAGAGCACTTCGTCCTTCAAGAACCGCTACCGCTCGGTGGACCTGCTGCTGATCGATGACATCCACTTCTTCGAGAACAAGGAAGGCTCCCAGGAAGAGCTGTTCCACACCTTCAATGCCCTGTACGATGCCAACAAGCAGATGGTATTCACCTGCGACCGCCCGGCATCGGAACTCAAGAATCTTTCAGACAGGCTCCGCAGCCGTTTCGAACGCGGGCTGAACGTAGACCTGCAGCCACCGAACTACGAAACCCGGTATGCCATCCTGCGCAAGAAGGTTGAAACCAACAAGCTGCGCATTCCCAATGAAGTGATGGATGTGATAGCCCGTAATATCTCCACCAATGTCCGCGACCTCGAAGCAGCGCTTGTAAAGCTGAACGCCTATGCCGAACTGGTCGGCATGGACATAACCCTGGAAATTGCCCAGCAACAACTACGGGATGTCTTCAGTCAGACAAGACACGGAAACGTGACCATAGACCACATCATACGTGTGGTCTGCGACCACTTCAAAGTCACCAGCAATGACCTGAAGGGCAAGAAGCGCACCAAGAACATTGTATTCCCCCGCCAGATAGCCATGTATATAGCCAGGGAGATAACTGAATACTCGACAACCGAGCTTGGCCTTGAGTTCGGCGGACGGGACCATACAACGGTGATGCACTCCTGCCAGAAGATAGACGAACGCCTGAAACTGGATCCTACCCTCGATTCCACGATACAGAAATTGATCCAGATGATAAAACAAGCCAGCATAAAAGGGTGAAAAAGCTTTTCACAACTGGTTGAAATGTTCCTGACAAGATGTGGACAAAAGGCAGCCATCTATCACTTGGGTGCAGTCGGTGGTGCATTGTGGAAAAACCTGAAGGAAAATGCTGGTTTTATCCACCGGGCAAGCCCTTGGAGCTACAATAAATAGCTGGCTTTTCCACTTAAGTTGTCCCTTATTACTACTATTACTGATATTTAAATTTACCAACTATAATAAGCTACACAGTCCTCGGCTCCCAAGCCACTGATCCTTGCCCGAATCCATTAGATGCTTTTTACTTCAAGGCTTGCCGTTGCGTGAAATCAAGTACCTGTGGTATTGTTTCAGTCCATAGCGAGGTCAGCCATGAAATTCGTTTGCGAAAAAAGTGCCTTCCAGAAAGAGATAAGCTTCGCCCAGGAAATCATATCCTCCCGCAACTCCGTCTCGGTGATATCGAATGTCTTCCTGGAAGCAGAAGGTTCGACCCTTCTCATCCGGGCAACGGACATCAAAATCGGTTTTGAGACCCGCATTCCCGTCGAGGTGCTCGAGGCAGGCAGCCTTACGGTTTTCTGCGACAAATTGACCGGCATACTGGCCAGCATCCCCGAGGGCACCATCGAAGTTGAACAGAAGGATACCAGGGTTTCCATCAAGCCAAGCTTCAAGAAGGCCCAGTTCAACCTCAAGACCATAGCAAGCGAGCAGTTTCCCCAGTTGCCGGACATAGATGACGACAAATATTTTTCAATGTCCATTACGGATTTCAAGGATATGGTTACCCAGACCATCTTTGCCGTTTCCGATGACGAGACCAGGTATTTCATGAACGGTGTCTTCTTCGAGCGTGTGGAGGCAGGTCTGGTAATGGTGGCCACTGATGGCAGACGCCTGGCCTACATCAAGCGCCCGATCACCGAAGGCATACCTGATTTCAAGGGCATCATCATTCCGCCCAAGGTACTGTCCATCATCATGCACCGGGCACCCAGTGAAGGTCTGCTTGAACTTGCAGTCACCGACAAGAACCTGTTCATCAAGTTCGGCATGTACCGGCTCAGTACGGTGCTCATAGAAGGACAGTTCCCCAACTACCAGAAGGTCATCCCCGAAAACCAGCAGTACGACCTGGTGGTGAAGAAGCAGGATCTGCTTGACGCCCTCAAGCGGGTTGCCATCTTCGTGGAGCAGAAATCCCGCAGGACCTACATGGCCCTTTCGGGCGACAAGCTGGTTGTATCATCCGAAGAGAGCGACATAGGTACTGCCCGCGAGGAACTTATTTGTGAATACGAGGGTCCTGAAGCCCTCATAGCCCTGAACTACAAATACATAGAGGAACCCCTGAAGGCCATAGAAGCCGATCAGATACGCATACGGTTCACCGAGACCAGCCGTGCCCTGACCATGCTGCCCGAGCCTGCCCTGGATTACTTCCACATCCTCATGCCCATGCAGTCGGACTGACAGACTCCAGGCCGTGGCTTTTTCGCAGATAGAAACCGTTTCGTACCGCAACATCCAGGACGGCGCCGTTGAAACCGGCGCCGCCGACCTTGGCGCTGCTTCCATTTTCCTGGTTGGAGAGAACGGCCAGGGCAAGACGAATTTCCTTGATGCTGTTTATACCCTTTGCTATGGCTCATCCTTCAGGGGTGTGCGTGATGGAGACGCTGCCCTGTTTGGCAGCCCTTCCTGGGCGGTGAGGGGAACACGGGATGATGGCCAGGCCTGTTCTGTGGTCTGGAAGGACGGAACCAAACACATACGCCTGAATGCCAAACCAGTACCGGACCGCAAGCTTCTGGTGGAGACCAATCCTGCCGTGGTGTTTTGCCATGACGATATGGATTTTGCCCGGGGCGAGCCTGAGCGGCGGCGCTTCTTCTTTGACCAGACCGCAGGTCTGGTGTCGGCTGGCTATATTGATCTGCTTCGTAACTACCGGCGTATCCTGAAGGCGCGCAATCTGGCCCTGAAGGAGGGTATGCGCGATCTTCTTGATGTGCTGGACATACAGCTTGCCACCGCAGGAACCGCTCTCAGGAACGACAGGCTGACCCTCGCCACCGACTTTGACCCCGTGTTTGCCGATTGCTACGAGAAGGTGTCGCTCCTGGGCGAGCGGGTCGGCATACAGTACCGTCCGTCGTGGAAGCCCGATGAGGATGTTGATGCGGTACTGCAGAGGCTGTCGGCAGCCAGGGACCGCGAGCTGACCATGGGTACCACCCTGAGCGGTCCGCACCGTGACCGTTACCTGTTTTCCGATAGCAGGGGAGATTTCTCGGCCAGGGCATCCACCGGACAGCTGAGGCTCATGGCCCTGACCCTGAGGATAGCCCAGGCTGACTACTACGCCCGCCGCAGTGGAGCCCGCCCTGTCCTGCTGCTGGACGATGTGCTGCTGGAGCTGGATCCCGAGAAGCGCCGGCGCCTCATGGAAAATCTGCCGCCATCGGAGCAGTCATTCTTCACCTTCCTGCCCGGCGAACCCTACGGGGATTACGCCGAAGCCGGAACGATCGTATACTGGACGGACAATGGACGATTTACGCGCCCGTAAGGCCTCGGAGATCATAGGAACCATACTCTCCCCCGATGTGGCAGCCAAGGCCGGCTCCTGGTCCCGCTTCTTCGGATCCTGGGAACGAGCTGCCGGCGAGCGGCTATCTGCCCATTCCAGACCGGTGGATGTACGCAACGGCATAGTCATCGTGGAGGCCGACCATCCCGGCTGGGTACAGCTGTTGCAGCTGGAACAGAAACGCATTCTGGATACCATCAAACGCTCCTTCCCGGAA
>JAVEXH010000372.1:0-3595 GCA_034004175.1 Spirochaetia bacterium | reverse complement strand
CATCGACCCCCTTATGGAAACCATAAAGATGTCCATTGTGGGCACCTTCTGGGGATCCCTCCTCGGCCTTCCGGTGGCGGTCTTTGCGGCCAACAACTTCATACGGAATCCCTGGATAGCCCAGCCCCTGCGCTTCATCCTGAATGTAACCCGGACCATACCGGCCATGGTCATGGCCTCGCTGTTCGTGGCTGTATTCGGCATCGGAGCTTTCAGCGGTGTGGTAGCCCTGGTCATCTTTACCTTCGGGCTCATCTCCAAGCTGACCTTCGAGTCGATAGAGGCCATAGACTACGGCCAGGTGGAGGCCCTCCTGGCGGTGGGTGCCAACAAGCCCACCATACTTCGATTCGCCATCATGCCCCAGATCCTGCCGCAGTTCTTTTCGTACACCCTCTATGGGTTCGAGATAAATGTGCGCGCCGCGGCGGTGCTCGGCTATGTCGGCGCAGGCGGCATAGGGCAGATCTTCGAGCAGAACCTGGCCTGGCGCAACTTCGACAGGGTGGGGGTAATCATCATCATTTCATTCTTCGTGGTGCTGGTCATAGACCTGGTCAGCAGCGCCGTACGCAAGAGGCTTGTATGAAAGCCGAACACATCATCGTAAAGAAGGACCTGGATCCACTGAAGGTTCTGTACCGCATCATCAACTACGGCGGACTGGTGTTCCTGGTGATCTGGAGCTCCATGGGCATAGAGTACAAGGGCATAATGCAGACAGCCCAGGGCACCATGGAAGCCCTTGTCCGGGGCTTCCTGCACCCTGATGTGGGCTATCTACTGAATACCACCAAGGATGGCCTGCCTTATGCCATCCTGGAGACCCTGGCCATATCCATTGCCGGCACCTTTGCCTCGGCCATACTGTCCATACCCGTAGCCCTGATAGCCAGCCAGAACATAGTCGGCGAGAAGGTGTCCAAGCTCGGCAAGGTGATAGTCACCGCGGTGCGTACCTTCCCCGAGCTCATACTTGCGCTGATCTTCATCAGTGTCGTAGGTCCTGGCGCACCGGCCGGCATCCTGGCCATAGGCATACATTCCGTAGGCATGCTGGCCAAGCTGTTCTCCGAGGCCATAGAGAGCATGGACATGGGGGTAAAGGAAGGCCTTGATTCCTGCGGCGCCACGCCGATGGAATCCCTGTTCCGGGCCATGCTGCCGGAAGTGAGCCCGGAGTTCATCTCCTACACTCTGTACCGCTTCGAGATAAACATGCGGGCCGCCGCCACCCTTGGCCTGGTCGGAGCAGGTGGCATAGGTGCTCCCCTGATATTTGCCATACGGTCCAGGGTCTGGTCACGGGTCGGTATCATCCTGATCGTGCTGGTCGTTGTGGTTACCCTGATAGATCTTGTGTCCGGCCGCCTGCGGAAACGGCTGGTCTGAGGGATGAACATTCTCCTGGTAAATGACGACGGTATAGAGGCCCGTGGCCTGGCCATACTGGCGGATGTGATGAAGGACCACGGTAAACTCTATGTCGTGGCTCCCCATACCCAGCAGAGCGCCATAGGTCACGGGATAACCATCCATGACCCCATCAGGCTGCACCGCCGTGACGGCGTATTTGCCGATCCGGCAGTGGAGGCCTGGAGCCTTGAAGCCAAGCCGGCAGACTGCGTGAAATTCGCCTTGTTCGGGCTTAATCTACCGGTCGATCTTGTGGTTTCGGGCATAAACGACGGGCCCAACATGGGTACGGACATCATCTATTCCGGCACCCTGGCTGGGGCTTCCGAGGGCATCATCTGCGGCAAGCCGTCAATTGCGGTGTCCTGTGACTTCGGGGGCTTCGAGTTGCCACGGAAGGAACTGGCAGCCCTGATGGCTACCATCCTGGGCTCGGATGTCCTGTCCCCCGACAACGTCATCAATATAAACTTCCCCCAGCGCAGATACGAAAAGAGTCTGGGCGTGCAGATCTGCGACATGGGCAAGAGGCCCTTCATCCATGATTTTGTGCAGGTGGACGATGTCTACTGGGCCAAGGGCACCTGGGACAGGTACGATAACCCCCCGGGCAGCGATGTCTGGGCCTACGAGAACGGCTATGTCGCCATCACCCCGATCCAGATAAACCGGACCAATTATGATTACATGGACAGGCTGAGGGATTGTTTCATGGGTGACAAGGGATAAACTCAACGGGATTCATCAATTTATCAGCCTGGCATAGGCAGGAGCCATCATGGACAGCATTTTTCAGCATCTGGGTATAACTTTCACTGAACCGGTACGGGATCCGCTCTGGGGTACCATCATGCTGCCCGGGGAATTCAAGGGCATACTCTCCAGTCCGGACTTTGTGAAGCTATCCAGGATCATGCAGCTCGGACCCACCCATCTGGTGTACCCCGGGGCTACCCATACCCGGCGGGCCCATTCCATCGGTGTGTATTCCATGGCCCTCAAGGTACTCAAGGCCATAGCCCCCGGTGCGGCTTCCGGGCTTATCATTCCCGAGGGTGCCAGGGCCTTCCTGATTGCTGCCCTCTGCCATGACATTGGCCACTTTCCCTATGCCCATTCGCTGAAGGAACTGCCCCTGGACGAGCACGAGGCCCTGACCGCCAGGGTGCTCACAGGAAACATGGCAGAGGCAATTACCCAGGCAGGGGCTGACCCGGCCCAGGTGGCAGCCATAGTCGATATGCACCTGCAGCCGGTGGGAGCAGGCACAGCCCTGTACCGCAAGCTGCTGTCAGGAGTGCTGGACCCCGACAAGCTGGACTACCTGAACCGCGACGCCTGGGCCTGTGGTGTTCCGTACGGCGTGCAGGACACGGAGTTCATACTGCGTCACATCATGCTGGATCAGGACGGCAACCCGGGGGTGGACGAGCGGGGTGTGATGGGCGTGGAGGGCGTTCTCTTCTCCAAGTACCAGATGTACAAGGCCGTGTACTGGCATCAACGGGTCCGCTCTGCTACCGCAATGGCTAAAAAAGCGGTCATAGCAGCCCTGCATGCTGGCACCCTGGATTCATCCGAATTGTACGGTCTGGACGATGCAGGTTTCTACACCCTGATGTCCCGCCCTGACCGGGATCCTGAAGGGCTCATCCAGTCGGTTTTCAATGGCACGCTGCTGTCCTGTTGTTATGAAGCTCCCTATGATGAAGGCTCCAGCCAGCAGCGCAAGGCAGCCCACCTGGTGACCCGTCCGGCTTTCGAGCGTGAACTGGCTGAAGCCCTGTCCGCAAAGGCAGGCAGGCCGGTGCATGTGGTCATGGACCTGCCCGAGCCTTTGTCATTCGAGACAGGCATGATCGTAGTGGGCACTGGCAAACCTTTCGGGGATTCTGCAACGGTGTTCCGCCCGTCGGTGGTCAAGGGCTTCTCAGGCTCACTCCGGGTCATGCGGGTCTTCAGCAGTCTTGAGCCGGAAGTTGCTGGTCCTCTGGTGTCGGAGGCTTTAGGTGCTTTGAAGTAAAAGCCGCAATGTTTTCTGTTATGGTTCACCGATATGACCCTTCAGTTGATTTTTGATTGACCCTTCACACTCCTTACAGTAGGATCTGTCGCTGCGGAACCCTTGGTTCCGGAATTCATGAAGATTGGGCAGGCGCCCGGGGAGGAGGGATCATGG
>JAVEXH010000014.1:0-17035 GCA_034004175.1 Spirochaetia bacterium | reverse complement strand
CTTGTCGGTGGTGTATGTGGGTGTGATCGGTTTTGTCCGCAAGGAGTTCACCCTGCCGTCCCTGGGCAAGACCATTTCGGGAGCCTTTCCGGTCATAGGCGGCACCTTGCTGCTTCTGGCTGCTGCCAGAGCCTTCTCGTACTTCCTGATAGACGCAAGCATCCCCGAGTTGGCAGCTGGGCTCATAACATCCAGGATAGGTTCCAAAGTAATCTTCCTGCTGTTCCTGAACCTGCTGCTCCTGGCTGCCGGCTGTGTGATGGATGTATTCTCCGCCATCCTGGTGCTGGCCCCCCTGGTCATTCCGATAGGCGATGCCTTCGGGGTCCATCCTGTACATCTGGGTATCATTTTCATTGCCAACCTGACGGTAGGATTCCTGACCCCGCCCATAGGAATGAACCTCTTCCTGGCCAGTTACGCGTTCGGCAAGCCGGTAGGCGAAATCTGGCGGGCTACTGCGCCCTGGTTTGTCCTGCAGTTGTCAGTGGTGCTGCTGATAACCTATGTGCCCGCGATAAGCCTGATCTTCGTGTAGCAGGCTGCTGGTCCGGGTCGACCAGGGCGGCTCAACCAGCTGGCAAGGCTCCGGATATGGCTGCCCTGACCCGCTCAGGCAGTGCCTTACGTTCTTCGTGGCCCATGCCGGCGGTCTGGATGGGCTGGTGTATCACTACTCTGACTGATGCAGGCCGTATGCGTCTGGACTCTTCCCACACCTTGTAGGCCCCGTCTATGGTAACCGGCACAATGGCAGCGCCGGCTTTGGTAGCCAGCCTGAAGCTGCCGTTCCGGAAGGGCAGCATCCGCGGCCCCTGGCTGCGGGTTCCTTCGGGGAACACGCACATGGCCCTGCCTTTCCTGACATTCTCCGTACCCCTGCTTATCGCCTGTATCCCCTGGGAGATGTTGCCCCTGTCTATGAATACACAGCCCATGACCAGCATCCACAGGTTCAGGAATGGCAGGTAGGCTGCCTGCTTCTTGGCCAGAAAGCCGATTTGCCTCGGAATGGTAGCCAGAACAAGGAGTATGTCCAGGTTGCCCTGGTGGTTGGGGTAGAAGACCACCGGTCCGGTTGCCGGAACGTGCTGTACTCCTTCCACGCTGAGCCTGGCACCCGCAGCCTTGAGTATGACCCGGCACCAGAGACTGATGAGCCAGCCCATGAAGGGTCTGGAGAACCGCTTCAAACCCAGGCCTTCGGCCAGTATGAAGGGCAGTGACAGAGGTGCGGCCAGAAGCAGGCTGGTCCAGAAGAAGCTGAAGAACACTATGGTTCTGATCATGGTTGTGGGTTGCTTTTCATTGTTGCGGGCAGCTATTCGCTGTCCTTCGGCAAGACCCGCACCCGTTCCTCGTTGAAGAACACCGAGACCCGTTTGCCTTCACCGGCCAGTTGCTTGCCTGCGGGGTCGTCAATCTGCACCAGGAGTTCGCCGTATTCGGTGTCTATGAAGCTCTCCACGCTGGAACCCAGGTACACATTCTGCCGCACGGTACCATCCACCACGCCGGCTCCGGGTTCGCCTATGCGCAGGGATTCAGGCCTGGCCATCAGGGTGGCCTTGCTGCCCGTTGCTACGCCGGGAGCGAATTTACCGGCTTGCACTTTCTTGCCGTGGAGTTCGCAGGTGCAGGCCTTGCCGTCGATGCCAAGCACATCCACCGGGAAGAAGGCAACCTTGCCAACGAACCCTGCCACGAAGACGGAGTCAGGATCTTCGTAGATGGTATTGGGGCTTCCTATCTGCTTGATGCGTCCATCTTTCATGACGATTACCCTGTCGGAAAGGCTCATGGCCTCCACCCGGTCATGGGTCACATAGACGGCGGTAATGCCAAGGGATTTCTGGATGCGCCGTATATCCACCCGCATCTGTTCCCGCAGCAGGGCGTCAAGGTTGGACAGGGGTTCATCCAGCAGGAGCACGCCGGGCTCCACCACCAGACTGCGTGCCAGAGCCACACGCTGCTGCTGGCCACCGGACAGCCGTCCTGGGGAACGATCGGCCAGATCCTGGAGGCCTGTCAGTGCCAGGATCCGCTTGACGCGTTCGTCGGATTCGGCCTTGGCCACTTTGCGGATCTTCAGGCCGTAGGCTACGTTCTCGGACACGTTCATGTGGGGGAAGAGGCCATAACTCTGGAATACCGTGGCAGTGTCACGCTTGTTGGGCGGCAACATGGATACATCCTCGCCGCCTATGCGTATGGTACCCGAGGTGGGCAGGTCAAAACCTGCTATCATCCGCAGGGTGGTGGTCTTGCCGCAGCCCGAGGGGCCAAGGAGGGTTACCAGTTCGCCTGGTGCCACCTCGAAGCTGGACTCGGCCACGGCCACTACATCGGGTCGACCCTTTACGTTCTTGTATATTCTGGTGACGCGGTCCACGGTGACCGCAACCGGATTCTTTGCCATGGTAGCTCTCCCTTATCTCGTTATGCTCTTGTCGAAGGCTCCCGTGTCGCGCACGAGCAGCCGCATGAGGCCGAACACTGCCATGACGATGACGATGAGGGTCGTCGCCAGAACGCTGGCCAGGCCGAAACGCAGGTTTTCCGAGAAATTGTAGATGAGTACTGTCATGTGGTACCAGCGGGCGGAAATCAGGAAGATCACTGCGCTTACCGCCGTCATGGACCGTACAAAGGTATAGGACATGCTGGTTATGAAAGCTGGCCTCACCAAGGGCAGCACTATGCTGCGGAAGACCAGCCCTTCATCTGCTCCCAGGTCGCGGGCTGCTTCTTCTATGCTCGGGTCTATCTGGCGCAGGGACGCGACCCCACCCTCAATGCCAACCGGCAGTTCACGCACCACATAATTTATGACGATGATCGCGCCGGTACCCACCAGGAGCAGGGGCGCTTTGTTGAAGGCCAGGATATACGCAATACCCAGCAGGGTGCCAGGCACGGCAAAGGGAGTCATCATGATGGCCTCCAGGGCACGCTTGCCGGGGAAGCTCTTGCGAACGAAGATCATGGCGGCAGCCATGGCCATGATGCCTGCCACCGGGGTGGCCGCTGCGGCCAGGGTCACTGTGGAACGGATGGCATCCCTTCCGCGGGACAGCCCCTCGGAGATGTTGGAAAGGGTAAAGCTGTAGTCTATGCCCCAGTTCTTTACAAAGCAGCCGGCCACGATGGTGCCATACAGGGAGATTATGAAGGCCGTGGTGGCCCAGACCCCCACAGTCAGCGCGGTGCGCACGCCCGGCGAACCTATCTCCACCAGCTTGGCATTCGGCTTGCCGGTCACTGTTACGAAGGACCGCTTGGCAACCCAGTTGCGTTGCACGAAGAAAGCCGTAAGCGTTGGCAGGAGCAGCAGCAGGGACAGGGCTGCTCCGCCACCGAGGTCGTTGCGGCCGGTGACCTGTATGTAGGCCTCCACCGACAGCACACGGTAATTGCCTGCCAGGAGCAGGGGGTTGGCAAAGTCTGCCAAAGAGTTGGTAAAGACCAGCAGCCAGGCTGACATGATGCCCGGTACCGCCAGCGGCAGGGTTACCGTGGAGAATACCTTCCAGCGGCCTGCATTCAGGTCAAGGGCGGCTTCTTCCAGGGTGGAGTCCAGAGCCTGGAGAACCCCTGCTATGGTCAGGTAGGCAATGGGGAACATGCCTATGGTCTGTACAATCACCAGGCCGCCCAGGCCGTAGATATTGAAGTTCTGCAGGCCCAGCAATTGCCGGGTCAGAAGGCCATTGTTGCCGGCCAGCAGGATTATGGACAAGGTAAGGGAGAAGGGTGGCGAGATCACCGGTAGCTGGGCAATGGCCGACAGGAACTTCTTGCCCCTGATGCTGGTCCGGTATATCGAAAAGGCAAACATGAAACCCACGATTGTAGAGCTTGTGGCTGTCCAGATGCCCAGGCGCACAGAGCCCCAGAGAGCCTGCAGGCTGGAGCCCGACAGGGACCGTATCCAGGTGTCAAGGGAGAAGTGGCCATCCTTTATGAAGGACAGCCTGAGGGCCTCGCCCAGGGGAAAGACGATGAAGACACCAGCAAGGGCTGTCAGGATGAGGACTGCGTAGCCAACGGTCTGGTCTCTGGTGAACTTGGCAATACCGGTCAGTGCGGCAAACAGCAGAAAAGCACCAACCGCAAAGATGGACAGGAGCCGCTCAACCGACCCACCGCCACCTTCGGGTACCAGGAATACCGCGATGCCCAGGATTTCTATACCGGCCTCATCGGGCCTTGGCGAATAGAACAGCCGGACCTGCTTGCCTTTGTAGTCCACAGGAACTTCGGATGCATACTTTTCCATATAGTAAGCGGCCTCGAGGCCACGTTCGGCATCCGGGGTGGTTTCAAGGCTTTGCCACAGGGCAAGCGCATCGGGATCATTGGATTTGGGTGTGTAGTTGTAGGGGTCTTCAGGCGGGAAGTACAGATAGACAGCCGAGCCGCCAGGCAGGGATTCGGGTACACCGGCAAGCCATTGGTCCAGGTAGGCTATGTCGTCCGGAGCGCTCATGGCCAGAAGGCTCAGCTTCCTGGTCCGCTCGGCGTCATCCGAAGCACGCACCGCACCGCGGAGGGTGAAGTAGATCCACGCATCGGCGGCTGCGAAAATTGCGAGGACCAATAAAAATTTAAGTACTCTGTCCTTGGTGAACACGGAGGACTCCCGTTCTTGCATGGATGGGGCCGCCGGATCCGGCAGCTGGATGAAGGCCTCCCGGATGGAAGGTCACCGTTGATTGCCAAAAACAAGGCCCGCATCTGCGGGCCTGTCAGGTCAGATCAGCGCTTTGATCCGATTTCGTCGGTCCAGCGTTTCAGGAGCCTGTTGCGGTTGACGGGGTCGCCATCCCAGAGCAGATCCTGCTTGACAGTCTTGATCTGGTCGATGGACAGGGCATCGGGATGCACGGGAGCACCGTCAGCCACGAGAACCAGGAACCACTGGGTGAACTTTTCCTGGGCTGCGCGTGAGCTAAGTACCCAGTCATAGAATTTCTTGGCGTTTACCGCATCCTTGCCGCCTTTGATCAGGGACATGGATGCCAGTTCGTAACCCGTTCCCTCGGTGGGGGCATTGATCACTACCGGAGCGCCTTCTACCTTGAGCTTTACCTGGTCATGGGCAAAGCCGATGGCGATCGGGATCTCGCCGATGGCTACACTCTTGCCAGGGGCAGAGCCTGAGCGGGTGTACTGGTCAATATTCAGATCCAGTTTCTTGAGGTAGTCAAAGGCCTTGTCCTCGTCGCCATTGTTGATGTAACGAAGGGTGGTGAGCACATTGTAGGCGGTGCCGGACGTGTTGGGGTTTGCAACCCTGACAAGACCCTTGTATTCGGGTTTCAGGAGGTCTGCCCAGCTTTTGGGAGGCTGGATGCCAAGCTCGGCTGCACGCTTGGTATTGGTGACGAAGGTCAGGGGGCCGACATAGAGCCCGATCTAGTAGCCTTCCGGATCCTTGTATTCCGCTGCGGTGCCGGCGGCTGCCCTGGAGCGGTAGGGAGTGGTCAGGCCCTTCTGCTTGGCAGTGATGTGGTCAAGGCCTACGCCGCCGAACCAGACGGAAGCCTGGGGATTGGCTTTCTCGGCCTCCATGCGGGCTATGGCCTCGCCGCCGGACAGACGGACAAAGCTCACCTTGATACCGGTTTCTGCTTCGAACTGGTCGAAAATAGCCTTGGCCAGCGGTTCCTCCACGGTGGTGTAGGCGCTCAGGGTGTTCTGGGCAACGGCGAAGGATACGGCCAGCATAAGCATAACCGTAATTGAAATAAAACGCTTCATGATACCTCCTGACGGAAATCCTTTTTGAAATCCGTCCTTCTGATCAGGATATTGTACTCGCTGATAAGGCACAGTGCAAATGGTTTTATCTACTTCCTGCTTGCCCTGCCCCCCGGCCTGGCATCAGGGAGTTCACCGCGTTTCCTGCCGTGTCCGCTTGTTGCCCGGGAGTCCGGTCTGGGTCTGTGGCTGGCAATCTTGCTGGCTTCCGGATTCCGGGTAGCCTTGCCGCGCTGGGAGGTGTGTGCGGAACCGGTTCCGGCCGTGTTGGCTGGTGTGGCTGCCACCGCCTTGGCAAAGCCCGGTGGCACCGGACTCTCGAAGCGGAGGGGAGGTTTGCCTGCTCCCGCGCTCAGCTCGATGAGGCTGGCATGCAGGCACAGCCTGCCGAGGGGATCGGTCCGGGATCCATATTTTTCATCACCCGAGACCGGGCAGCCAGCTCCTGATAGCTGGACGCGGATCTGGTGCTTGCGGCCGGTTTCAAGGTTCAGTTCAACCAGGGAATGGACAGGCCCGGCAGCCAGGACCCGGTAGCGGGTTACCGCCCGGAGGGCTCCCCTGGTTGGTGTCCGGGATTCCTTCATGCGTCCGGGGCTGGCCTCTGAAAGCCAGGACTCCAGCACCCCTTCCGGTGCTGGCAGCGAGCCGTCAACCAAGGCCACATAGCTACGCGTGGCCACCAGTTCGTTCCAGGAGCCCATCAGCCTGGCCTTGGCCGCGGCATTCTTTGCAAACACCATGACCCCCGAGGTGTCGCGGTCCAGGCGGTGAACCACTGCGGCCCGGCCTTTGGGGTTGCGCTTGCGGATATGGTCGGTGACTATGTCGTACAGACTGCGGCCCCTGCTTCCCTCGGGTGCAATGGTGGGCAAGCCCTCGGGCTTGTCCACCGCAATCAGGTCGTCGTCCTCGAACAGGAAAGCAACCCGGGGAGGGCGGCTCACAGGTTTGCCTGGTTGGCAGAGGTCACAGCTGCTACAGTGCTATCTGACGTCATGCACCAGCTCGTTGATGGCGCCCATGATACCGTCGTCCAGTTTTTCAAGCAGGTCGATGGCTTTGAGGTTGGCTTTTACCTGTTCCGGATTGCTGGCACCGGTGATGACCGAGCTGACCCGTGGGTTCCTGGCACACCAGGCAATGGCCAGTGTGGCTGTGTCGGTGCCGAGGTCGCCGGCTATGGTTGACAGCTTCTTTACTGCTGAAAGCCGCTCGGGAGTGACGGAACTCCTGAGCCACTCGTACCCGGGAAGTGACAATCGGGATCCTTCCGGAATGCCATTCGCATACTTGCCGGTGAGGACGCCACTGGCCAGGGGGCTCCAGGTGGTCAGACCCAGGCCTATGGAATCATACAGGGGTGCAAACTCGGTCTCCACCTTGTCCCGTACAAAGAGATTGTACTGGGGCTGGTCCATCTGCGGCTTGTGCAGGTTGCGGCGGTCGGCTATGTTCCAGGCTTCCTGTATCCGTATGGCCGGCCACTCGCTGGTGCCCCAGTACATGGCCCTGCCCGATGAAATGATGTCATGCATGGCCCACACGACTTCCTCCACCGGGGTTTCAGGGTCGTAGCGGTGGCAGTAGACCAGGTCTACATAATCCATGTCCAGGCGCTCCAGCGACCCGTCGATGGCCTCGATCAGGCGCTTGCGGTTCAGGGTGTTCTTTTCGTTCGGACCATCGTGCAGGCCCCAGTAGATCTTGGTGGAGACCAGGTAGGACCCTCGCCGCCAGTCCAGTTTTGCAAGGGCCTTGCCCATGATTTCTTCCGATTTGCCGCCGGCGTATGATTCAGCGTTGTCGAAGAAGTTCACACCCTCGTCATAGGCAGCCTTCATGGACGCTGCGGCGGCATCAATGTCTACCTGTTGACCATAGGTTACCCAGGAGCCAAGGGACAGCGCGCTCAGTTTGATACCCGAGGAGCCAAGTCTGTTGTATTTCATGCAGTTACCCCATTCATAAGTTGATTCAGTTCAAGGTACTGCCCTTGGTCCGATCAAGCAAGTCGGGGCAATCAGCTTCTGTGCGGTTTTTGCCGGTATTCTTTGCGCGGTACAGGGCCCTGTCAGCCCTGATGAATATGGTATCAAAGGTTGCATCGGTCTCGATTATGCCCGAGGCACCCGCACTCATGCTCAGAGGCGACTGGATACCATCGAGGGTCCGGTACCCTTTTCCGGTAGCAAGACGGGCTCTTGAAGCAATGGCAATGCCATCGGGACAGCTTGTCTCAGGCAGTATGATGGCTAACTCGTCGCCGCCGATACGCGCAACGGTATCCGTGGCACGGGAGGCACTGGTCAGGGCCGCAGCTATTGCTTTGAGGGCTGCATCACCTGCCTGATGGCCCTGTTCATCGTTGACCCGCTTCAGATTGTCCATATCCAAGAGTATGAGGGTAAGCTCACGGCCATAACGCCTGGCCCTGTCGAACTCCCTGTCGGCTACGTCCTGGAAACTGCGTCTGTTGGCCAGACCGGTAAGGGGATCGGTGAGGGCCAGATCAAGATACCGCTCCCCTGCCTTGCGCAGTTCGTCGTTCTGTTTCAGCAATTCGGCATAGGCAATTGCGAGATCGCAACCTATGCCCATTATGTAATGATGGTTGGTGGCAAGTTTCCCTCTGGCTGATCCGTGGGCGGCGACCGGAGCCGGAGCCCTGGCTGAAGCCAGGCTTGTCTCGGGAATGGGGATCATCTCTATTTTATGGGTTTTTCTGCCTGCCTTGCTGTCTACATCCAGCAGTGCATCGGTAGCCTTTCCTGTATCCATGCACTTCTGCAGGGCAGGGGCCAGGGCCAGTACCGGATCTTTCGGAGATCGTGCTGCCAGTTCCGACATCAGCAGCCCAGGGCGAAGGCTCGGTAGAAGCAGGGTGCAAGCGTCGCTGACCTCGGTGAACTCGTAGTCATCACCGGGTAGCACACGGCATATCCACATCGGATTGAGAGTGGCTTCCCATAGGGCTGAAAACAGGCGGGCACGTTCTTTGTCCGGTTTCCTCACGTTTCCACCTCTGCACTTTTCTATGATACAGTAAGTTTATCCCCAAGAGCCCGATCAGGCAAGCCCAGTCAGTTGCCTCCGGGTATGAATCCGGGCTATCTTTTTGCATTCCTGACCGGAGGTTGGCATGATCAAGGTTCTCAGACTGAGTGTTTTTGTGCTGTCCGGACTCCTGGTGCTGTCCTGTGCAGCCAATGGTGATGGTAGCGAGCCAAAAAAAGCCCAGAAAGAACTGCCCACCGTGGTTTTGCGTTCCGGCCCGGCTACCGTGGTTGCCGAGCTGGCCAGATCACCGGAGGAGCAGGCTGCGGGGCTCATGTTCAGGAAGACCCTTGCCGACGGCAGAGGCATGCTGTTCGTCTATGAAGAAGACCGCCGTCTCAGTTTCTGGATGAAGAACACCCTGGTTCCCCTGTCCATTGCCTATCTGGCCGCGGATGGAACCATACGGGAGATATACGACATGGAGCCTCAGTCCCTGAAGGCGGTAAGCAGCACCCGGTCGGTCCGTTACGCTCTAGAAGTGCCCCGGGGCTGGTTTGACCGGATTGGTCTGGCCGTCGGCGACCGCTTCGGGATTCCCGGATTCTGATCCGGCAGCCTGGAACCCGGGTCGGTGGAATCGGCAGAGTTTTTTGACCCCGACCGTTAAAAGCCGTACCATAGTAATCGAAGGAGTTTGAGTAAAGATGTTCGATATAGTGACAATCGGCGCCGAAGTACTCAGGGAAACCGCCAGACCCATAGAAAAATTCAATACGGAGCTGGCTGCCCTGGTGGAGCGTATGTTCGTGACCATGAAACAGGGCAAGGGCATAGGCCTGGCTGGTCCCCAGGTAGGCCTCCGTGACCGTTTGTTCGTCGTGCATATCGATGGCGACAAGCCGAGGGTCTTCATCAACCCTGAAATAGTCGGAACCAGCACAGGTCTGGTCAGCTACGAAGAAGGCTGCCTGTCCATTCCCGGTGTCTACGCCGAACTGGACCGGCCAGAGGAAATCAAGGTGCAGGCCTTCAACGAGCGCGGCCGCCCCTTTGTGCTCGAGGCCGAGGGGCTTCTGGCCCGGGTCGTGCAGCATGAGCTGGACCACCTGAATGGCGTGCTCTTCACCGACCGCCTTCCCGAGCGCCTGCGTGACAGAGTCCTGAAGCAATACGAGAAGCGGATGAGGGCCTGAGCTTCATGCCCAACCTGGGTCTTCTGCACAGCCCCCTGCGCATCCTTTTTGCAGGCAGCCCCGAGATTGCCGTGCCCTCCCTGCTTGCGGTTGGCAAGGCCTTCACGCTCGTTGGCGTGCTTACCAATCCGCCGGCTCCCAAAGGCCGTGGCCTGTCTCCGGCACCCACGCCGGTTGCCCAGGCTGCAGCGGAGCATTTCCCCGGGGTGCCTGTTCTGGCGCCTGAACGCCTCGGGCCAGCCCAGCGTGAAACAGTGTCTGTCTTGCAGCCGGATCTGCTGGTGGTCTTTGCCTATGGCCGCATCTTCGGGCCAAAATTCCTGGGTTTGTTTCCCCAGGGCGGGGTGAATGTGCATCCTTCCCTCCTGCCCCGCTGGCGTGGACCCTCTCCCATACCCTATGCCATACTGGCCAGGGATGAAGAAACCGGCATTTCGGTGCAACGCCTGGCCCTCAGGCTGGATTCAGGCGATGTGCTGGGCAGGCAGCGCCTGCCCCTGTCCGGCCGTGAAACCGCCGGGCAACTATCGGAGTGGGCGGCCGGGGCCGGAGCGGAACTGCTGGCGGCTGTACTTTCGCGGATAGCCGATGGCAGTGTGTCCGCCGAACCCCAGGATGAGACACTGGCAACTTGGAGCCACCAGATGTCCAAAGATGATGGTCTAGTTGACTGGTCACGCAGTGCCATCGAGATAGACGCCATGGTCAGGGCCTACACTCCCTGGCCCGGTGCCTGGACCACGCTGGGTGGCGAGCGGCTTGGCCTTCTTGAAACCCGGCCTTATGCGGATGAAACAGGATATCCGGGAGCTGGAGAGCCGGAAACAGGACAGCCAGGCACAGGGAAGGCCGAGCCGGGAACGGTGGCCGGCATAGACAAGTCAAGAGGCATAATGGTACAAACTGGTGCAGGCCTCCTGGCCCTGCGTGTCCTGCAGGCGCGGGGCAAGAAACCACTTGCATACCGCGATTTTGCCAACGGCGCACGGAACCTTCCCGGCGCACGTCTGGGTGACACCGGATCCAGTCCGGCTACACCGGCTTCAGGCCGGTGATACCGGCTCGATGCTGGTAATGGAAAGGTAACGGGAGCTGTTCATGGATCTACGTTCACTGTTCGGATTCAGGAAGCTGGACAATCTGGAAGCCCAGCATTACCGCATGGCCGTGATCGGCCTGCTGGTATTCATTGCCTTGATGGTCATTTCCGGCATCATTGCGTTCGCGCTGGTGCTGCAAGGCGAGGAACAGACCCTGGTCCCGGATATCCAGAATATGGAACTCTCGTCCGCCCTGGTCAAACTGCAGGAAAAGGAACTGTATCCCCGGGTGTCACTGCGTTTTTCGGATGATCCCGAGAGCAAGGGACGGGTGATTGAACAGGATCCCCTGCCTGGAGCTATCGTCAAGGCTGGCAGGCGCATCTCGCTGGTTGTAAGCCGGGGTGCTGCCCAGGACAGGGTCGGTGATTATGTCGGGCAGAATATCGACGAGGTAAAGGTACATCTGCAGACGGTGTTCAGTTCCACCAGACAGCTCATAACCGTCCGTGAGCCGGCCATCTATGTGTTCGACAAGGCCCCTGCCGGCATGATACTGGAGCAGACACCCCCTCCGGAGACTGAGCTCTCGGGATCAGTGCAACTGGTGTTTGTCGTATCCAGGGGTCCCGAGAAACCCAAGGTCAAGGTACCAGACCTTACTGGTCTGACCCTTTCGGATGCGGTCCTGCAGATAGAAAAATCGAACATTGCCTTCCAGTTCACCCAGCGTCCCGCTGAAGCCAGGGAACAGCCGGGAACCATTGTGGCCCAGAGCCCTGCCCCTGGAAGCATGGAGGACGCAGGGACCACTGTGTCCATAGTGTATGCTTCTCCGGCTGTGCAGGAAGGGCAGGTCTCCGGTCTGTTCAGCCAGACCTTGCCCGAGTATCCCTATCCGCTGCGGGTGTCCCTCTTTGCCGAACCGCCGACGGGACCGCGGCTGCCCTTGATAACCGTTGAACACAGTGGCCAGTCATTCACCCTGCCATACACCGTCCCGGAAGGTACCGTGCTTGTATTGCAGGTACTCAACCGGGTAGTTGCCAGGGTCGAGGCCGGAAGATGAGCGACACTGATCCTGCGATGGCCGCCCCCGCAGGGACGAATTCCGCAGGGACTGATCTTGCAGCACCCGCAGCCGTACATGCTGTAGAGATAGTGCACATGGCCCTGTACGACATAGGCAGGTCCATAGATCTTCCTCAGGCAGCAGACCTGCTTCCAGGCACACCTGGCATGAAGATCATGCGACGGCGTGACACTCCGGAATCTGTCATGATTCCCGATCCGCTGTGCATAGACCTGCGTTCAGGCAAGCAGAAAGTCTTTACCGATGAAACAGTAGAAGGCTTTGTAGCCACCGCCAGGCTGTATGATGACGGTGTCATGTCCATCATCATCCGGCTCCGCGTCTCATCCACTATCGAGGATCTGCATGGTGTGGAGCATCGCCAGTTGAGCGCCGGCATACAGGACCTGGATACTTATGCAGACGAGCGTTACCGCGCTGTGCTGGAGCTGGTTGAACCGGCTGTCTCAAAGGATCACTACGACGAGACCAAGATGGAGCGGGAGTCGTATACCGCCTATTGTTTTGCCGATGTAGGTTGCTCTCCCAGTGACTTTGCCGTCAGGAATGAACGCGACCTTACCACCCTCATGACCGGTGAGCCGTACGGAGCGCTTCTGCATCCATCCCAGATACGAAGGACCATGTCCAACCCTTTCTCGTACAGCGAGAACGATGTAGCCATCTTTGACATGGACCGTTGCATCATCATAGATGCCGAACGCGACTACGAGGACGTGTTGCTCATCTGCGAACTGGCCAACTACCAGTTCCTTGAGCTGCGCACCCTGGACCGCCTGCTTGACCGCTGGCTGGACGAAGCGGAGGATGATGTTCGCCTCTTCCAGCACAAGCGGGGGAAAGGTGAAAAGCGGGGGCAGCGTGGCACGCCCCTGGAAAAGAAGTTCGCCGGACTTCAGGCCTTGCGGCTGGATGCCTTGTTCATCCTGGAGAACCTTGAGAACAGCGCCAAGATCATAGGCGACTATTTCCTTGGTTCCGTGTACGAGCATCTGTGCGGCATCTTCAATACCGCCGGCTGGAACCGTTCGGTAGAACGCCGCCTGGATGCCCTGCAGAACATCTACGAGATAGTTAAAGGCGACAAGACCGAGCGCACCATGCTCTTCCTGGAGGTGGTATTCATCGTGGTCTGCATCCTGTTTCCTGTCATCCAGATAGTACAGGTAATGCTTACCAGCTAGGTAGCGTCGATATCGATATCGAAGTCTCGACTTGCCCAATCCACCGTAGAATGCTACAGTGGTCAGGGCTCAGGACTTCTTCCCGCGCCCAAACTAGTATAGGCATCAATACCCCCTCTCGATACAAGGAGATACTATGGTAATTCTTACCCTCAACTGCGGTAGCTCATCCGTGAAATATCAGGTCTATGACTGGCAGCAGAGCAACGTACTGGCCAGCGGCATAGTGGAGCGTGTCGGGCTCGGAGATTCGGTCATCAACCACAAGGCTCCCGGCATCTGCGACTTTGTGAACGAGCACGACTGTCCCAGCCACACTGTGGCAATAGAACTCATACTCCGGACCATCATGGATCCCAAGTATGGTGTGGTAAAGGATATGAAGGAGATCGCCGCGGTAGGCCACCGCATGGTGCACGGTGGCATGAAGTTTGCCCGGTCCGTGCTGATCAATGACGAGTCGCTGGCCACATTCAAGGAGCTCATCGACCTTGCACCCCTGCACAATCCAGCCAACATCATGGGCGTAGAGGCCGCACGGCAGGTTCTTCCCGGTGTACCCCATACCGCCACCATGGACACTGCCTGGCACCAGACCATGCCTGAGACCAGCTACCTGTATTCCCTGCCCCGGGAATGGTACGAGAAGTTCATGGTCCGGCGTTACGGCTTCCATGGCACCAGCTTCCTGTACACCGCCAAGCGTGCCGCAGTGCTGCTGGGCAAGGATCCCTTTGACACCAACCTGATAATTGCCCATATCGGCAACGGCTCCTCCATCAATGCCATCAAGAACGGCTGCTCCTATGACACCTCCATGGGCATGACACCCCTTGAAGGCCTGGTGATGGGAACCAGGGCTGGTGACATGGATCCTGGCATCATCTTCCACATGATAAAGAAAGCCGGCCTGACGCCAGCCGAAGTGGAGAACAAGCTGAACAAGGCCTCCGGCGTACTGGGCATCACCAGCCACTGGACCGACAGGCGCGACATAGAGAATGCAGCCGAGGGCGGCAACAAGATTGCCCAGCTGGCCCAGGAAATCGAAGGCTACCGCATCAAAAAATACATCGGTGCCTACTTTGCAGCCCTTGGCCGGGTGGATGCCCTGGTCTTCACCGCCGGCGTCGGCGAGATGGGCCCCATCACCCGCCAGTTGGCTTCTGCAGGTCTGGAAGAGCTCGGTATAGTGCTTGACCATGAGCGTAACAACAAGGCCAAGTGCCGCAACGCCGAACTCGAGATCAGCGCTCCGGGGAGCAAGGTAAAGATCTACGTCATACCCACCGACGAGGAACTGGTCATGACCGAAGATGCCTATGCCCTGATGAACGGCAGCTACGATGTACACACCAACTACCACTACCGCTTCCAGGATCCGGGATATGTAAACAAGCAGCGGGCAGAGGGTCTTGAGAAGGATCTGAAGAAGAAACCCTACCTGGCCGACCTCATAGCCCATCCACCCAAAAAATGAAACCCCAGGACCTGCGGGCTTAACCTCCGGGTTGAGCCTGCAGTTTGAACCTGCAGTTTGAATCTGCAGTTTGAATCTGGCCCTGCCATCCGGGCTGCGTCCGTGGAGGAAAACCCGCCATCCAGGTTTCAAGAATCACAGTCCTTGATAGCCGCCCGGATGGCGGGTATACTTTTCTTATGGACATACAGGAATTCGCCAGCTGGGCCAGTGCCCTTCTTGATATAACAGCCTTCAGGAATCTTGATGATTCGCTCAACGGGCTGCAGGTGGGGCGTTCAGGCGGGGCCGTGCGCAAAATGGCTTTTGCCGTGGATGCCAGTCTCGAGACCATACGCCGTGCCAGGGAAGCGGGAGCCCAGGCCCTTTTCGTGCACCACGGCCTGTTCTGGGGCAAGCCTGTACCAGTAACCGGCAATCTGCATGCCAGGCTGTCGGAACTCCTGGCTGCGGACATGGCCCTCTTTGCCTGCCACCTGCCCCTGGATGCCCACGCCGAACTTGGCAACAACGCTGTGCTGGCCCGCATGCTTGGCCTGAAGGATATCCAGCCCTTCGGGGAGTACCACGGCATCAAAATCGGCTTCAAAGGCATCCTTGATCCGGCCCTTGACCTGGCAGGAGCCATCCGCAAAGTACTGCCCGCAGGGGACCAGGCCAGGACCGTCCTGCCCTTTGGCCCTGAATACATCTCCAAAGTCGCGGTTGTCTCGGGAGGAGCTCCTTTTGAACTGCTGCAGGCAGCTTCCGAAGGGCTGGACCTGTACATAACCGGAGAGCCATCCCATTCCATCTATCATGAGGCGGCGGAATCCCGCATCAATTTTGTTGCTGCCGGCCATTATGCCACCGAAGTACATGGGGTAAAGGCAGTTGCCGAGCGCGTTTCACGCGAATTGGGCCTTGAGACTTTATTCGTGGCACAGCCGAC
Organism: Spirochaetia bacterium; assembly: GCA_034004175.1. Lineage (GTDB taxonomy): Bacteria > Spirochaetota > Spirochaetia > Treponematales > UBA12059 > MIBM01. Next base: position 1,348 of record JAVEXH010000014.1, on the reverse strand, counting down.
TGGCCTGTGAAGCCTGGTCAGCTAGGTCCGGGACACGTTCCTGAAAGATCCTGATTGACACACTATTTTCGGAGGTAGCGCCGGTGGGCGGGAACAGCAAGGCCAGAACTCTGGCACCCCTTTTACTGAGTCTGACTATAATCACGGTTGACCAGCTTGCCAAACTGGCCGTAGCCAGACTCATCCCGACCGGCCGCATAGCCTGGACGGCTTTCGGCGACTTCTTCTGGCTGGTACATCAGAAGAACACCGGAGCGGCCTTCAGCATAGGTGACAGCATGCCCGAGTTTGCCCGGGTGGCCATACTCATACTCATGCCCCTGGCCCTGCTCGTGGGCTTGTGCATCTACATGCTCAGGACCGATGAGCTCTCCGGCCTCCAGCGCTGGGCTGTAGGCGGCATCATCGGTGGAGGCATAGGCAATATCATAGACCGCATCTTCAGGCCGGAAGGTGTCATAGACTTCCTGTCCTTCAAGTTCTACGGCCTCTTTGGCCTTGAACGCTGGCCTACCTTCAATGTGGCGGATTCTGCTGTGGTGGTATGTGGTATCCTGCTGGTAGTGGCAGGTTTCTTCATGCCGGTGGTACACCCTGCAAGCCAGGGCAATGATATTTCTCCAGCCCGGGGCCAGAGTGATGGCGCACCAAAGACCTGAGCCGGAAATTGGCACGACCGGAACCAGCCAAGCTATAGCCAGCCTGCAAAAAGCTGGAAACCGGTTGGCGGTAGCTGGCCGTTTCTTCACAGGAACCCTCGTCGGCTTTGCCCTGACGGGGGTGCTTTTTTTTATCCTTCTGGGTCTCTGGAGCATCGTAGCCGGGCCTTTTGTGCGGCTGCAATCAGCGGCTTTCGTGATTGTGGCGGCCTTGACGGCAGCGGTAATTCTGGCGGTAGGGTTGTATCGGCTTGTCCAGCGGAGGGTGAAGGGGTCTGTGGACCCCATGAACCGACCAGAAGTTTGACAATCCCGGTTGATTACTCCGCCACCGTCTCCAGTGCCAGCTCCACCATGGCTCCGAAACTGCTCTGCCTTTCAGTGCTGGTAGTAGCCTCACCGGTGACCAGGCTGTCGCTTATGGTGAGTATGGCCAGGGCCTCGGCGCCGAACTTGGCTGCCAGGGTGTAGAGCTCGGCGGCTTCCATCTCCACCGCAAGGACGCCGAAGCGGGCCCACAGCTTCCACTGGTCGGGGTCTTCGCCGTAGAAGGAGTCGCTGGAAAGGATGGGGCCGACCCGGGCGGGCAGGCCTTTGGCCACAGCCAGGGCATGTGCCTTGGACAGGAGGCTGAAGCTGGCGCTGGGGGCGTAGTCCATGCCGCGGAAACGGAGACGGTTCACGTTGGA
>JAVEXH010000013.1:0-17107 GCA_034004175.1 Spirochaetia bacterium | reverse complement strand
CGAAACCAGCATGATTGCTGACTGGATGGTACCATTCAGGCCGTTGGCCCGTATCAGTTTATCCTCCGGCACTATCTGGGGAAGAATCGCCCCCACCGCTGGACCCTGAACGGCCGATCCAACGGCACGCAAGGCAGCCCCCGCCAGCAGAAGCCATACTGCTTCATAGCCAGCCATGAAAGCCACAGCCAGTCCCAGGGTAACCAGGGCTATCATTGCATCCGACAAGATGATGAGGCGCTTGCGGTCGTAGCGGTCGGCCCAGACACCGGCAAAAGGCGACAGGATGAAGGTAGGGACAAAGCCACAGATGATGTACAGCGTCATCATGGCGCCTGACTTGGTCTGCAGGGTCAGATGCCAGAGCATGGCGTACTGCACCAGGGACGAACCCAGCAGCGATATGGTCTGGCTGCCCATGAACAGGGCAAGATCGCGCTTCCAGGATGTATTCATTTGTTCAAGCCTCGCACTACATCAAAATATCGCTTGCAGCAGATTGAGGGAAGGGACAGAACAGTTGAAAAACGCCCTTCCGGGCGAACAAAAAAGGACCCAGCTGTATGGCTGGATCCTTCGATGATCAATGGTACCGGGAGATCAGTACTGCTTGCCTTCCCGGGTCTTGCGGGTCTTGCGCATGAGTTTGCGCTGCATCGCTTTTTCTTTGCGATTGCGGATGGTGGAGGGTTTCTCGAAATATTCCCTCTTCTTCCACTCACGAATGATACCCTCTTTTTCGACCATGCGCTTGAAGCGCTTCAGGGCCTTCTCAAGGGGTTCGTTCTCGTCAATAGTAATCTGGCTGATGGAAAATCACCTCCCTTCAATCGCGGTTGTCATTGTACGGATACGTGGCATTTTGTCAACCCCAGCCAGCGCCTCGGGGTCGCAGGCAACGCCGGCAATTCGCAGTTCCCAGTGGAGATGGGGCCCGGTGGCCAGGCCGGTGGCACCAATGGTTCCTATCTGCTGCGCCATTTCAATCATATCGCCGACCTGCACAGCCATTTGATGCAGATGCATGTAGATGGTGTAGACCCCAGGCAGGTGCTCAAGTACCACCGTATTTCCTGTCACGATGCGGTCTTCTGCCAGAACGACCCGGCCGTTCCCGGCAGCCCGGACAGGAGTCCCGGTCGGGTAGCCGTAATCCACACCATTGTGGATGCTCCAGGCTGTGCCGTCGTCAGCGTAGATATAGCGCCGGATATCGCCGAACAGGGAGGTCCTGCGCTCACCGGCCACGGGACGGATGAACCCCTGATCCAGAAATACTGCATCGACCCTGGTGGTGCCAAGAAGGGCAAGGTAGCGGCGGGCTTGTTCATCCTTGCGTGGATCCTGATCCACCCTGAGGCTGGTAAGATCCGCGTTCAGGCTTATGTCATCACGCCGGAATTCCTGTCTGGATACCATGGTACGGAATTCTGCAGCAGCTTTCCCGTCAGGTCCAAGCACGAAGATGACTGCCTTGCCGACAGAGGCATCCACCGGTACGCCGAGCAGGAACATCACCGCACCAAGGGCAATGTCACGGCGGGCATGTACAGGCAAGGCCAGACCTTCAATGGACACGAAGTCCCAGTAGTCACCTGCCTCAAGCATGGAACCACCAGGTACAGGAAAGCCGGTGAAGCCAGGGCTTGTGGTGCCATTTTCATACTGGATCACCGCCTTGAAGCCTGTGTAAGCCTCTGGCCCCGTACGTGCGTAAGCCCCTGGCCCATTCGATGCACCCTGCGCACGACCGACCACAGGACCGCCATCCGGACCGGCAAGGTATACCAGAAAAGCCGGCTCGCCCTGACGCAAACCATCCGCGTATGACAGAGCCTGGGCTCCAGCGGGAACGGCACTGACCGATAGCAGAAAAACTAGGAGCTGAAATGTCGTGATCCGCATTGCAGAAGTGTAGCCTGAGTCGTCAATCCGGTACAAGGCAAAACTTCAGGCTCCCGGGGAGTCTTTTCCCGTGGTCCGTATTGACATAAAGATCCAGCGTGTTAAGATGAGCCAATTACCATTCCAGAACAGTATAGCCGTCGTCCCACCGACGCCGGGACAATCATCACGATCATGAACCTTAAAAGGAGGGTTTCTATGGTTATTCTGCTTGCAGACGCATTCACTGCGGATCTGCCAAAAAGACTCGCGGCTTATGGCACCGTCGTGCAGGACATGGCACAGGTCGGCGAGGCCGAGGTCATTGTCGTTCGTTCCAAGACCAAGGTCACCAAGGAAATAATCGACGCCGCACCCAAGCTCAAGTTCATCATCCGTGGCGGCGTCGGAGTAGATACCATCGATGTACCCTATGCCGAGTCAAAAGGCATAGCGGTAACGAATACTCCGGAAGCATCCAGTCTGGCCGTTGCAGAACTGGCCTTTGCCATGATGCTGGCCATGCCCAACAACCTGGTCAAGGCCGATGTATCCATGAAGGAAGGCAAGTGGCTCAAGAAAGACCTGGAACGCACCGAACTCATGGGCAAGACCATCGGCTTTGTGGGCATTGGCCGCATCGCCCGCGAAGTGGCCACAAGAGCCAAGGCCTTCGGCATGCGTGTGATAGCCTATGATAAATACGTAGAAAAAAGCGACGTAGCCGAAATGGTCAGCCTGGACAAAGTCTATGCCGAATCAGACTACATTTCCCTTCATACCCCGCTTACCGACGAAACCAGGGGCATGATCTGTGCTGCCAGCCTGAACAAGATGAAAAAGGGTGCCAGGCTCATAAATACCTGCCGCGGTCAGGTTGTCATTGAAGAAGACATTGTGGCTGCCCTCAAGGAAGGCAGGCTGGCTGGCTATGCAGCCGATGTGTTCTACAAGGAGCCGCCCGAAGGTTCACCCTTGCTGGGCGCACCAAACGTGCTGCTGGCTCCCCATCTCGGAGCATCCACCGCAGAGAATCTCATCCGCCTGGGCGACTGCATAGTCGACAGGGTCCAAGCCTACGCAGCCAAGAAATAAGAAGGAGACAACACCATGAAACGAGTGATCAATTTCAGCGCCGGCCCGGCGGCCATTCCCGTAGAAGTACTCGAGCAAGCCCAGCAGGAAATGCTTGACTGGAACGGCACCGGCTGTTCAGTGATGGAAGTATCCCATCGCGGCAAGGAATACGATGCCCTGCACCATGAGACCATGGATCTCTTCCGCGAACTGGCCGGCATGGGCCCGGATTGGAAGGTACTGTTCACCACCGGTGGCGCCAGCACCCAGTTCCTCATGCTGCCCACCAATTTCCTTGGTGACGGCAAGCAGGCCGACTATATCCACACCGGCAACTGGTCAAAGGCTGCCATCAAGGAAGCCAAGCGCTTCGGCACCATTACCCACCCTGCCAACATGGAACTTGAAGGCGGCGTGTTCCGATCCATCCCCAAGCAGGCAGACCTCAAGCTGAATCCTGCTGCGGAGTATGTGCACTACACCAGCAACAACACCATCTTCGGGACCCAGTGGCACTATGTTCCCAAGGTGGGAGACAAACCCCTGGTCTGCGACATGTCATCCGACATCTTCAGCCGCCCCATCGACCCTGCACCATACAGCATGATCTATGCCGGAGCCCAGAAGAATCTCGGTCCCTCCGGCGTAACTGTCGTGGCCATCAAGGACGATTTCCTGGCAAAGGCCAAGGAAGATCTTCCCACCATGATGTCATACAAGGTATTTGCAGCCAACGACAGCATGTTCAACACCCCGCCCTGCTTCAGCATCTACATCCTGAACCTGGTGCTCCGGTGGCTGAAGAAGAACGGCGGCCTGGCAGGCATGGGCAGGACCAACGATGCCAAGCAGAAGACCCTGTACGGCGCCATCGACGGCTCCAACGGATACTACAAGGGACCGGTTGATATGGATGCCCGCTCGTGGATGAATGTTGTATTCCGCCTTCCCAACGTCGAGCTTGAAGACAAGTTCATCAAGGACGCCAAGGCAGCAGGCATCGTGCAGATAAAGGGCTACCGCACCGTAGGCGGAATACGCTTCTCCACCTACAACGCATCCACCCTGGAGCACATCAAGACCGCAGCCCAGTTCATGGAAGACTTCAAGGGCAAAAACCCCGCTTGAGCCTGATAGCCCGGCATGCATGGGCAACTTGGCATGTACGGGCAACTCGGCATGCACAGGGTAAGCCGGCATAAGCAGGGAAACCCGACGAGAAACGGGGCTGTCCACGGAATCAGGACAGCCCCGTTTTATCCAGATGGATTTATGGCCCCGGGAATCATGGCAGATGGGATTGACTGCGACAGCGGCGTTTGTTCAGGGGAACAGTCGGCGCTCGAGGTTACGAAGGGTTCCCCTGCTGCCGAGCACAGCATCCATTGCCGCAAGCAGTTCGGTAGAACTCAGGCCGGCTGCATACCCACGCATCAGCAAGACAGCTAGATCATCATAATCCCCGACCCGCAACCGTGAAGCCGCAATCAGGCCGGCAGCACGGCTCAGCTCCGTGGGAAGCATGAACCCGGTGAAAGACGAGACTGACATGAGCACGGCAGCCGCCTTCTCCGGGGTTCCCCTGGATGCCATTGCCCAGGCGATCAGAATGCTGACGGTATCCTCAGTCACACCATTGCGCAGGGCATTGCTTGCGGCAATATAGAAATCAGGGGCTTCGGCCGCTGGTGGCCAGCCGGTTTCGCCGAGCAGGGCATCAATACGCAGCCAGTAGGCCGTATCGCTTTCAAGGGCGCCTATGAATACATCAGGCGTCACATTCTTGGCCATGGCTTCCTTCATGCGTATCATGAAAAGCTCGAGAGGTATCCCCTGCTCCCTGGCCAGATCCGAGAGTTCCCGCACCCGGGTCTTTACTTCCTGGTACCGCCTGCCCTCAGGAGAACTGTCCAGCCAGCTGGAAAACTGGAACTGTGTTGCACCACTACCACTACCCGTACCGGCATTCCGGCGCATTGCGGCACCGGAACCATCAGCAGGCTTGTCAGGGGTCACAGCTCCGGTTGCAGGACTGGTGTTGCTCCCTGTGCCGTCCGGTTTCCGGGGTGGGGATTGCTGGGCTCCGGGGGCTGCCAGCCCTATGACAAGGAACAACACAAGAACCAGCCTGCCCAAAGAGGAACCCCCTGCCCTGTGTGCCTGCATAGTCACTGCCTCCATGGTCAACTATTACAACGATATATACGAAGCCTGGCCACCAAGACCGTCATCAATATGCCCGGCGGCGGATGGATCAGGCAGCCACTGCTCGCCATCGATCAGGAAATTGTAGACGTAACTGCGACCCTTCCTCAGCGGTACCAGTATCTCCCATTCACCACTGGCCTCATTGCGGGTGAGCCTGTGGCCATCCGGCGACCAGTCATTGAAGTCGGCAACCAGGGTAACCGATTCTGCCTCGGGAGCAGACAGGACAAACCGTACTGAAACCGTTTCATTGCCTTTCAGCCAACCCAGGGTTACAAGGGACGAGACCAGAGCAACGACCATTACCGCCGCCAAACCGAGGGCTACCCGGTACACCCGGAATCTCCGGGATCGCAAGCCGGCATGCACAGGCCTGGGTGTATCCATAAGGCGGATCCTGGCCATGATGACATCTGCTGTGGCCTGGGCTCTGGCTGGGTCCCGGTACAAAGGCCCGTCAGCCAAGGAACCGGTACTCTGAGAATTTTCCAGTGGTTCCGCTTGCATGTCTCTGGTTCCCTTCATACTATGATCTACCCCGCTCGCCACGATCCGGTTGCATCCTGTGTTCAAATATAATGCCTAATTCCTTGCGGGCCCTGAAAAGCCGTGACTTCACCGCTTCGGTGCCCAGGCCAAGGCTTGCTGCGACCTCGCTCACATTGAGCCCGGCAAAATAATACAACTCCACCACGGTTCTGTATGATGGGCCCAGCAAGGCCACGGCAGTCCGGACCTCTTCCAGGCTCATGGCGTCCAGAACCAGTGCTTCCGGGTTGTCCCCGGCATCCGCAGAGGATTCAGCTCCCGCAGCTTCGATGGCAACCCTCTCCAGCAAGGCTGTTTCAGAACTACGTTTTACATACCGTGACCTGATGCGGTTTGCAGCTATGCCAAAAAGCCAGGAACCGAAGCTCCGTGAGACATCAAAAGACGAGAGTGACCGGAATACCCGTATGAATACATCCTGAACGGCATCTTCGGCCTCATCCGGGCTACCCAGCCGTGAAAGGCAGAAACGGTACACTGCATCACTGTACGAATCCACCAATACCCTGAAGGCCTCCGTATCTCCTGCGATGACTCTCTGTACTGCATCGGCATCGTCGCTGATTTCCATGGGTCACCAGCATAGCGCAGCAACAAAAAAAAATCATGCAACCATCAGGGCGGTACCAGGGTATCCATGGTGTAGGTTGAGCTGACGATATGATGCGTCGGCTTTTCCATAGTCAACAGGAGGTTCACATGAAGAGAGTCTTTGCAGTTCTGGTGTTCATTGCCATCGGGTCCATGGTTTTTGCGCTTGGTGCCCGTGAAGGGATGACTGAAGAAGAGGCCATCGCAAAGATCGAAGAAAAAATTGCTGCCATGCAGCTGACCGTTGAGGAATCGGAAGCTGCGGAACAAGCCTTCCAGGCTATGGTCGCCACTGGCGCACGGATACGGAATGCCCTGGAAATTGTAACCGATGCCCTGGATGAAGGACTTCGCACCCAGGACATGAATGAACTGACCGTACAGCTGCGGGCACGGATAAATGAAGAACTGTCCGCCGGAGAGTCCGAAGATGCAGCCCGGGAGATGGTCCAGGAACGAATCCGGTTGCGAACCCAGGAAGGAACGGGTGAACCCATCGGCACGGCAACCCAGACCAAGACCCAGACAAAGGCTCAGACCCAGACAGCCACTGGAACTCCCGGAAAGAGCAATTAACCCAGGCTGAGTTCCGCTTCGGATACCTTTTCTGTAAAACCCTGAAAACGGAGAGGCTCAGTCCTCTCCGTTTTCAAGTCTGCCAAGCAGGGCATCTGTCCTGGCCCGCCACCTCTCCATCTCCACCTTTACCTGCTTCACAAACGACGCACTCTCGGGGGTACCGACAACAGCCTTCATCTCGTCCTCGCCACGGAAGGTGGCCTTTCTGAAGGGATTCGTGTAATCCTTGCGCCGGGTCAGATAGACCTGTTCCTCTATGAACCGCGTGGTATCAATGAAGCGCTCCAGTTCCTTGCTGAACAGAACAGGGTCCAGATCCTGTTTCGACAGGAGATCACAGAGGGTAGCCCAGGCATGCTGGGCTTTGTCCAGAGGATACTCGGCCCATAGCTTCTGGTATTCAAGATGCATCTCTTCCCAGCCGGAGACCTCTCCTGCCTTGACCCGGGAGAGCAGGCTTTCAACCTTTTCGCGGGGAGCCAGCTGGCCTCCGAGGTTCTCCCATTCCCGTATACGGGGGCCAGACAATATATCCTTGGCATCCTGGAACGACAGGTCGGGGCGCTCCGCAAAATAAGCTATGAGCTCCCTCATGGCGTAGTACCGAAGAAGATGGCGATAGGCCTTGTACGCCCGCCGTGCCCGGTACAGCAAGACAGGGCGGCCAGAGTTCTCTATCCCCGTGGCAAATACCTCGAAGCCCTCCATGCCTTCAGCGGGGCCTTCCAGAAGACCTCTACCCTTGGAACGGGCAGATTCTTCGTCCTGTCCATTGATGGGATCTCCCTGCCCGGAGGCCGCGAACCAGGACCTGCCTGTTGCCAGCTCGATGAGATCCAGGGATGAGAAGACCTCTTCAACAATATCCGGCGCAAAAGGAGAAAACTCGATGTTCTGGGTCTTGAGATACCGCTTGTCCCTGGACATGAGCTTGCCCTCGTTGCGCACCAGGGCAAACATGTTGTACATCCACCAGTACGCTGGAACCAGAACCAGACGATCGTTGGGTACATCATCGGATACGAGGCAGAAGGGGAATGGAATATCCAGTTCAAAACGGTAATCGCCCTTGGACAGGAGGCAATAACTGGCAAAACGTGAACTGTGCTTCACCGAGGTGGCAAGCCCTGGCCAGAATCCCCTGCCGGCCTCTATCTCGCCATCGTTGGCCCGTGAGTTATGGTTTGAACCGATGGTTGCTCCTGCAGCCATGTTGGACTGCCCCTTCACCAGGGCGGCAATCAGGAAGCTGGTGTTGTGGTGCTGCTCATGGGCAGGAAATATCAGATTGTTCAGTATCTCGCAGCACGATACCGTCGAGTTGTCGCCAAGGACTGAATGTATAAGCCGCGCGCCATATTTGAGCGAAGAATTGGTGCCCATCACGAAGCGCACAGCCTTGCAGCCATAGAAAACGCGGCACCCGAAGCCTACTATGCCATTGACCAGTTCCACCCCCTCGCCTACCTGGGTTCGTTCGGCATCGCTTGACCGGATGGTAAGATTCTTGAGCTTGTTGGCACCTTTTATGTAGGCACTCTCGCCTATGCGGACATCCTTGATGATATGATTGCTTTTCAGCACCGAGCCTGAACCTATGGTACCGTATTCACCCCTCCGGGAATCAAAGGAAGCCTGGGTCATCTCCTTGAAACGATCCATGAGCACGGAATCATCCCTGCGCTTGGCCCAGAGATAGGCATCAGCGCATATCATACCCTCGAAAGCGAGTACCGGGCGTCCACCTGCTTCATTCATCAGTTCCAGCCAGACCCGAACGTCTTCCGGCTCACCTTCCTTGACAATCCCGTTGCCCCATTTGGCGTGGTTGGTGATGTGTATCTCGTCGTTGTTCAGGAGTATGCACTGATCACCGATTATGTAGTGGGCAATGTAGTTGCACGAATGGATGGCGCAGTTGTCACCGATATCACATGAAATCAGCCGGGAATTGGCTATGCCTGCGGGAATGGTCATGTCGTGGTGTTCAAGCACCACCCTCTCCAGCTTCCCTATCCGTACCAGGCCGGCAAACTCAGAATTCCTCACCAGGGTAGCATCAAAGGGTTCACAGACCAGGATGCGGCCCCAGTCTGATGAGCGGTTGCCGTTCTTTATAAGAGTTTCTATTTCCCCGGGTTTGAGGAACCGGTAGGAATCCCGCGGCCTGTCCTGCTGCCGGTCGCGGATGCGGTATTCATCTTCTCCTGGGGCCAGGTATTTTGACGGAATGAAGCCGTAGCCAAACTCCGTTTCGGTTCGCACTAGAATGTCGTTCATAGGCACTTCCGTTTTGATGATGACTGTGAAACGCTATCGCGCCCTGTCTCCAATCCTACACGCTCGCAGGCTGTTTTTCAATATTCACAGAGCTTCTACTTTCATGCCTTATCCCGTCGCCATCCCGTTGCTATCCCTTCGGCATACCGTCGCTGACAATTCCCGGGAATCAGGCTACACTTGTACCCCTCATGGCAAAGCAACCCACCATAAAAAGCGGCGAACGACGCACGGCCACCCTGTTCTTCGCAGACCTGCAAGGTTTCACCACCATGTCGGAACATATGGATCCTGAAGAGATGGACAGTCTGATGGGTCGGGTCTTCGAACTGTTCTCCGGCCTCATCCAGACCCATGGCGGCGTTGTGGAGAAGTACATCGGTGATGCTCTGGTAGCCGTTTTCGGCGCACCGGAACTTCATGAAGACGATCCGCTGCGAGCCCTTGAATCAGCCATGCAATTCATCGAAACCCTGCACAACCAGGATACAAGAGAAACCGGAATACCTGTGCTGCATTTCAGGATCGGCATACACGAGGGACTGGTGACTACCGGTACCCGTGGTGGCTTTGATGTAGTTACCGGACATGCCATGGCCGTAGCCCAGCGCCTGCAGAGCGCAGCCGACCCGGATCGCATACTGGTATCCGAAGCCATCAAACTGCAATGCGAGAAGGAATACATCTTTTCAGGGCCCCGGCTGCTGGAGGCCAAAGGCAAGTCGGAGGCCATATCGGCCTGGCAGGTAGAAGGTCCAGCCCAGGCAAATGAAACCGGAAACGCTCCCTTCATCGGACGCCGTGAGCCCCTTGAAGAACTCCTTCGGGCCTATATCAAGGACGACCCCGCCACCATCTCGGGCAGATACATCCACGCCGAGGCAGGCATGGGCAAGTCCAGGCTGGTACAGGCCCTCATCGAGCGCATCCGCAGCTTGCCTGAATTTTCATCTCCCATACTGGTGTCCAGGGCCCAGAAATTCAGGGCAGCCCACTATGAAATCCTGTGCGACATCATACTGGACTATCTTGATCCCGCTACACATTCAGGACCGGGGCTGACCAAAGCCATTCTGGCAGCACTTCCTGAGGTGGACAAGGACCATGCCAAACGGGTTGCCGGCCTGCTTGCCCTCCAGGAAGGTCAGGCCCCTGAGACCGACTTGCTGCCTGCCCTGTTCAGTATCTTCTCTGCCATCATGGAACGCCACTGCAAAGCCATCTACGCTGCAGTCATAGTAATAGACAATGCCCCGTTGATGGACAGGCAATCCCGGGAGTTCATCCAGTATTATCTCAAGCACGGACGCATACTACCCTTTCTCATCATGGCAGGCAGGGAACATCCGCCGGCACTGCGCGATGCCTTTTCCGAGATCAGGCCCCTGAGGCTTGGTCCTCTTTTACAGGACGAGGCCAGGACTCTGGCACTTGGCTTCTGGCCGGAGGCTCCGGACAAGCTGCTGGAACTGATTCTGGCACAGTCTTCCGGCAATCCCTTGTTCATCAGGGAGTACTGCCTCTTTGCCAGGAAGCGGAGGGACCTTTCCGAACTTCCTGCTTCCATACAAAACCTGTTCCTGACCAGCCTGGAACGTTACGAGCCGGAACTGCGGGACATCATCAAGAAACTTTCGGCCTTTGTGCATCATTTCAAGCTCGAAGATGCTGCCAGGGTGGTGCAGGCCACAGGAGGTAATCCGGCAATGGCCGGGAATGCCATTACGCGCTTCGTGCAGGATGGCATCCTGGTGGCCAAAGGCGGGTACTTCAATTTTGCCAGGGATGTCTTCAGGAAAGCCGTATATGCAGGCCTCCTGAACCATAACAAGAAAATAATACACAGCGTAATCGCCGACATCATGCAGGATCGCGAGAAACCAGGCCGCTTCCGTCTGATCCATCACCTGATACTCTCGGAACGCTGGAAAGAGGCAGCCCAGGTGATGCGACTTGACCCTGCCCGCAACTACACCTACGAATACCTGGACCATATAAACCTGCTGTACCGCAAGCTATCCCCTATCGACCCTGACCTGGCAGTGCAGTTGCTCATACTGAAGAGCGCTCTGTACTTCAATGCCGGCAGGATCGACGAGGCCGACCAGGAACTCAAGCGGATCATGCGCATTGCCCTGGCACAACGCAACGACAACGCCATGGGCTTTGCCTATCATATGATCAGCGTGCACAACAGTATGGCCTATTCCTTGCAGAAAGCCCTGTTTACAGGTCAGAAAGCCCTGTATTACTACCGCAATGCCGGGATGTCACCCCGGAGCATCCAGAACGTTGTCAGGACCATAGCCTTTGCCCAGATGCAGCGCAATAGTTTCGAGGAAGCCCACTCCCTGGTGGAGCAGATGCGCAGCATCCCCGAGTATGACAACTTTGAATATGCCTGCGCCAAGGCGGAATACAAGCTGTATTCAGGCAGCTACCGGGAAGCCCTGGAAGCGGTGGATGGAGCACTTTCATCCGGTGAAGATGACTACCATACCGTTACCAGATTCTTCGGCTTGGACCTGAAGCTGAAGGCCCTCTGGCAGCTATGCGATTTCGAAGCCCTGGGTACCGTGGCCAAGGCGCTCACCGGGATCAGATCCCTGAGTGAAGCAGCCATCTCCCAGGCCCATGCCATGCTGGCCGCCTCCTGCAGCCGGTTGGGCGATGCAAAACTGGCTGAGGAAAGCTTCCTGCAAGCTGAATATTACTGCGAGCAGGTGGGCAATGATTTTGACCGCATTGAAGCCTTGAAAACCCTTGCCCTGTGCCATCTGGTCACAGGGGACGGGAAGAAAGCAGAAGCCTTTGCCAGGAAAGGCTGCATAGTTGGCCTGCGCCATTCCAGCTACTATCCTACCCTTACACTACTGATGATCCTCGTACAACTATCCTTCACCCATGGTCAGCTCGATGAAGCCCGTTTCTTCCTCCGCGAAGCCTCATACCTCTTCACCACTGGCTTGCTCTTGCCCCACAAGGATACCCTGCTGTATTACTATTATGCTGGAAAGCTCCTGTCAGGCGAGGCTGCCCACCGTTGCACGGACCTTGCCAGACAGCTCCTCAAGGACGAGACAGCACGTCTGGGCGACCCGTCATTGGTAGCCAATTTCCTGTCTGTCCGGGACTTCGGATCCATACAGGCCGAACTATACAAGCTGGGTGGGGAGACAGTATGAACTACAACGGTATAAACTACGACAGCAAGGATACCGGCAGTATGGATGACAAGGGAATGGACACCCTTGTCTTGGATGACAAAATGCCGGCTTCGGGCAATGAACGTGAGATCCTGTACCAGGCCTTGTCTACCATAGAAGACGCCCTGGGCGATGGCTACCATAGCCGCAGACCACTGCCGGAGTTTGCCCCGGACAGATCAGGGGAGGCCGACTCCCGCAGGATGGAATCCGGACAGACAGAACGACTGCAGGCAGATCACCAGAAGACAGCCCGGATACCGGAAGGCCAGTCCGGCGGCCACGAAGACCTCGCCTCGATTGCCTCGGCGCTTGCGCGGTGCCGGGCCTGCCGTCTGGCCATAACCAGAAAACAAGTCGTGCCGGGTACCGGTCCTGCAAACGCGGCCTTGTTCGTCCTTGGGGAATACCCATCGGATGCCGGAATTCCCGGTCTGCCCTTCTCGCAGGAAGCTGGCCAGCTAATGGACAAAATGCTTGCAGCCATCGGCCTGGACCGTAGCCGCGATTGTTTCGAGACCACCGCGGTAAAGTGCAGGCCACCCATGAATCGTGATCCGGCGCCGGACGAGCTGTCTTCCTGTCTGCCTTTCCTGGAGCGCCAGATACTGTCGGTACGGCCAAAAGCCATACTTGCTTTCGGCCGCATTTCTGCCCAGATACTCCTGGGCTCCAGGGATGCCCTGCCAAGCTTCCGGGGCACCGTGCATCTCTGGCGGGGCATACCCCTGGTGGCCACCTACCATCCCGAAGCCATACTGAAAGACGAAAGCCTCAAGCGGCCAGCCTGGGAAGACCTCAAACTGCTGAAGACCATCATCAACGATGCCTGAGTACGTAACCCTGGCCTTTGACCTGCCTGTAGACCGCCTCTGGACCTACCGCGAACCTGAAGGCATGAAGGCCCAGCCCGGTTGCCGGGTGGAGGCCAGCTTCAATCGCCGCAAAGCTGTAGGCTGGGTTGTGGCCGCAGGGGTCCAGCCTGACATAGACCCGGCTCTGGTAAAACCGTACACCCGGATATTGGACACCCAGCCCCTGTTCGGGCCTGAAACCCTTGCCCTGGCACGATGGCTGGCCGGCATGTATTTCTGTTCCACCGGCGAAGCCCTGGGTGCCATGATGCCTTCCGGCAAGCGCGAACCGTCCAGTGATGCCGGCTCCTTCGATGACGTGAGGGTGGGATCAGACCCTCTTGTCCTGTCGGAAGAGCAAAAAACTGCATTGGGCCGGATCCTGTCTGCACCTTCAGGACGCTGGTACCTGTACGGCCCGACCGGAACCGGCAAGACCGAGGTATTCATCCAGGCTGCCGAGGCTACCCTGGCCGAGGGTCGGGGCGTCATCTACCTGGTTCCTGAAATAGCTCTGACCCACCAGGTGGTGGAGGCCCTGCGTCAGCGTTTCGGCGAGCGCTGCGCCATCATACACTCCGGCCTTACCCCTTCGCGCAAGCTGGCCGAGTGGCGGCGCATACTGCGCGGTGAGGCCACGGTGGTGGTAGGAGCCCGCAGCGCGGTCTTTGCGCCGGTCCAGAGGCTCGGCCTGATAGTGCTTGACGAGGAACACGAAGGCTCCTACAAGGCAGGCAATGCCCCGCGCTACCATGCCAGGCAAGTGGCCATGCGGCGTTGCGGCTCCGAGGGGGCCAGGCTGGTGATGGGCTCTGCCACACCCAGCGCTGAAGCCTGGCACCTGATGAACAACGGCGGCATAGAGCGCCTGAAGTTGACCAGGCGCCTGGCAGGCGGCGAGATGCCCGCAGTGGAGATAGTCGATATGAGGAACGAAGGCGCAGCCCTGTCAGGCCGCCTGGTGGATGCCGTACGGCAGGTGAAGGCCGAAGGCGGCCAGTCCATACTCTTCCTGAACCGCCGCGGATTCTCGTACTTCTGGAGTTGCCGTTCCTGCGGAGCCGAAATGAAGTGCAGGCACTGCTCGGTAGGGCTTACCTACCACAAGGAGCGCAACCGCCTGGTCTGCCATTACTGCTCCTATTCCACCTCGCCGCCGGGAGCCTGCCCGGTCTGCGGCTCCCTTGATACCGGCTGGGCCGGCTTCGGCACCGAGCGCGTGGAAGAAGAGGCGGCCAGGCTCTTCCCGGGCATGAGCATTGCCAGGGTCGATGCCGATTCAACAGCAAAAAAAGGCGTGCTCAAAAGCATACTCGATGACTTCAGGGACGGGAAGATAGACATATTGCTGGGAACCCAGATGGTGGCCAAGGGGCTCAATTTCCCCGGCGTACGACTTGTGGGCGTGGTGCTGGCCGACACCGCCCTGAACCTGCCTGATTTCAGGGCCGCCGAGCGGACCTTTGCCCTGGTAACCCAGGTATCCGGCAGGGCCGGGCGCTTCACCCTGGGCGGAAGAGTCATAGTGCAGACCTTCAGGCCCCACAGCCCGGTCATACGCTATGCCGCAGCCCACGATGCGGAAGGCTTCTATACCGAGGAACTGAAGATGCGCAGGGAACTGGGCTTCCCGCCTTGGTCGCGCCTGCTTCGCATCGTTGTACGCTCCAAGGACCATGGGGCCTCGGCCACAACCGCCACCCAGCTGGCCGGACGCATAGCCCAGGCGCTGGAGGCAGGAGAGGCCAGGAACGACCCCGGAACCGCCAAGGGAGCTGTATCTGCTGGCGGGAATATCAACGCGGTTGAAATACTGGGTCCGGCGGAATGCCCGCTTTCAGTAGTGGCAGGCAGCGCCAGAACCCAGATCCTGCTGCGCTCAGCTGATGCCGCGCCTGCCAGAGCCGCCCTGGCTTCCGCGCTTGAAGACTGGAAACCGCCATCCCAGGTCTATATCGAAGTAGATCCGGACCCGGTCAGCCTCCTGTAAGAGGTCATGGGTTGGGCTTGGTCCTGGTCTGGCCTTGCTGAGCCTCTGTCATGCCTGGATTCAGCTTCAGGGCTCTGCCATACAGTTCGTAGGCCCGCGGCTTGTCCCCCAGGATCTCCACCGCTCCAGCGTAGCGGAACCACCATCGGGCCAGCCCTGGTTCACGATGTACAGCCATGGCATAGGCTATGTCGGCATGATCGTATTTCTTCAGCCTGAAATAGCTTTCGGCCATGTAGAAATAGGCTGTGGCCACCCTCTCACCCCACTCGCCGATATTGTCGATATAGCGCTGCAGGTAGCGCAGGGCCGTGGCATCATCACCTAGATGGAAATACGATTCCCCCATTACCTCTACTATCCTGGGATCAAACTTGATCTTGAGGGCAGCATTCCCGATATCAACCACTTCCTTGTATCTGGCCAGGCGGAACAGGCTCCAGCATTTTACGGTGTAGGCATCCATCCTGGCCGGATCCTGGACCAGTTCCCGGTCACAGATGGCAATGGCTTCCCGGTACTTGGCCGTGGACTCCGGTATTTTACCAGCCAGTTCAAGGTTCCGCCCCTGGTTGTATAAAAGCAGCGCATCCGCATTGGGCTGGGTCTGGGCTTGTGCCTGCGGAAGGGTCTGGTTGGTCTGGGCAAAAGCCAGTCCTGCCACTAAAACCGAAAAAACCATGGCGTACAGAAATCGCATATCTCATGCTCCATTTACGATGATCTTGCAGACGTTGGGACATCTGGCCTGAAGGCATTCCAGTCATTGAAGCTGGACAGCAAAACGAGTATACACTATCGTGGGTCCCTCATCCATTACGTGGGATTTCAGTCTGGAGCTACAATGACGGGAAAGTGCACGGTATGCTGAGCTTCAGGGAAGTACTTGAGAAGAAAATCCCTCTCCTGCTAGACGGGGCAATGGGGACCGAGCTCTACAAGCGCGGGGTGTTCATAAACCGCAGCTTCGAGGAAGCCAACCTGAGCAACCGGCGGCTGGTCCTGTCCATCCACAAGGACTACAAGGACGCCGGGGCCGATGTGCTCAAGACCAACAGCTGGGGCGCAGGCTACTACAAGCTGAAGGACCATAACCTCCACGACAAGGTATACGAGATAAACCTTGAGGCAGCGAAGCTGGCCGGCGAGGTGTCTGCCGGAGAGTTGTATGTGGCAGGAACGGTCGGGCCTTTGGGCCACCGGCTGGAACCCTTCGGCATGATCGGCGCGGCCGAGGCCTTCAAGGCTTTCAGGGAACAGATCCAGGGTCTGCATGACGGCGGGGTGGACTTCATCCTGCTTGAAACCTTCACCGACCTCGGCGAGCTGCAGCAGGCCATCCTGGCGGCAAAGTCGGTAGCTCCTGACCTGCCGGTAATCAGCTGCCTGGCCATAGAGCTTTCCGGGGAGCTCCTGACGGGACCGCCGCTTGAAGAATCGCTGGCCAGCATCGCCGACTGGGGCTCCGATGTGGTCGGCCTGAATTGTCATGTAGGGCCTCAATCCATGCTGGGGGCCATCAAGAAGCTGAAGGGACTGATCGATGCCCCGCTGATCATGGAGCCCAACGCGGGACTGCCCAAGGAAGTCGATGGCCGGACACTGTACATGGCAACACCGGAATACTTCGCGGAGTACACGAAGAAGTTCCTGCAGGAAGGTGTACGCTTCGTAGGCGGCTGCTGCGGCACCGGGCCCGAACACATCAAGGTGATGGCCCAGAGCATGCGGCAGTTCAGGGCCATGAGCCAACATGCCGATGCCGGCTGCGTTACCGTCCGCTGTGTGGACGCTCCGGACCTGGCAGACAAGCAGGAAGAAACCGCCGGGCAGGTACGCGTCCCCTTTGCCGACAAGTCACGCTGGTCTGCCAAGCTGGCCCGGGGCGA
>JAVEXH010000012.1:0-17126 GCA_034004175.1 Spirochaetia bacterium | reverse complement strand
CATTGGGGTGATGACCTTCAACGGATGCCGAACAGGTTCCAGCGGGCCTTCGGCAGGGCAGCCATCGCTGCCGGCGCAACGGCAGTCCTGGGGCACCATCCCCATGTCCTGCAGGCTGTGGAAAAATACCATGATGGCCTGATCATCTACTCCCTGGGGAACCTCGTGTTTGACATGGCTTCTGACCTGACCTACGAGACAGCAGCCTTTGCACTGGCGCTTGAAGCCGGTCGTCTCGCAAGCCTGGAGATCATTCCTCTCAGGATAGGCCGGGGAACCTATGTCCCGGCCCTGGCCGGCACTGCGGACGCCAAAGCCATCCTGGATGGCATCCGCGGCTGGTCCGGTGTTACTGGGAGGGCGATCAGGGTGGATGGTGGGCGGGGATTCCTCGATTTTGACTGAACAGCCGTACCGGCACTGTTGCATACCCCTCCCCGCCGCGTTGTTTTCACTATTTCAGCGTGTTATATTTAAGTTTGATTATGTATGCCCCAAAGCTTGGCCGGTTCATCACTGCCATCGGTCTCACCGCTCTCGTACTTTCGTGCGATGTGGCCGGGGGCTTGTTCAGCCAGTCCGAGTTGGCGGATATGTATGAGGTAGGAATCGATCTGGATGGGATCCCCCTTTCCGATGGTGATCTGGTCCCCACCGATGCTACGTTGGTGCCGGTGATTGAATCACGCAGCGGTTTCAGCAGCCCCGGAAAGCTGACGCTTGCATTGGTCAACGAAGACGGCAGCGAAGTTGCCAGTCTCGGTTATGTAACCGCTTCCAGTTCCGCTGTCGATGTGGAAGGAAACGGATCCCTGCGTGCGGTGTCCTCCATTGAAGGAGACCTTCCCCCTTTTACCCTGCCCGATGACCTGGTCGATGGATACTATTTCCTTGAGGCACGGCTATATGACGATACCGGCCGTGTCCTGTCCGATACAGCTACACTGCTGCTTGTCTACAACGGTGATACACCAGCACCACAGATAGAGGTTTTTCCATCGAGCCCGGCGATGGGTCAGACTGTTTACCTCCGCCTTTTCTCCACACTGCCTGAGACCCTTGATCCCTGGATCAGATGGCATATCGGCAGCACGATTGGCAGGGAAGGGTATGCATCGGATCATGCGGACCGTATGGTATGGCGGATCCCGGAAACCGATGGTTTCTTCAGCGTCAGGGCAGAACTCTTTCCTTTCAAGCCGCCCGCCGAGGTAGTGGATCGTTCGGTCTCCACGGGTAAATCCTACTCTTCGGCCTTCCGGTCCGACTTGATACTAGCTGTAGGTCCGGCGGGGCAGGCTTCGCCGCTTGCCGCCATCGATCTGTTTCATTCCCTGGACTTCAGATCGGAACCAGGGACACTGGTGATGGAATCATCCGGTGGGACCAACCTGCCGGTTTCAGCCATTGGCACTCCATACCTTGAGTCCCATGAACATGGTTATGGCCATGCATTGTTGGACGGTTCGGGTTACCTGATCCCTGGTAGCATCCTGCCACCGGCTGGTACTGACTTCAGCTTTGGTATTACTTTTGATCCGGCAGCAGCCTCTGATGCTTCGGGTTGCCTTGTGACTCTGCAAGGCCCCGAAGGGGACTCATCCTTGATGCGCATCGGGGTCTCGGGGGGCCTTCCGTATCTGGAAGCCGGAGATAGTTTCGTGGGTGCATTTTCCAGCCTTCCAGCCGGCCTTTGCCGCCTGGTTGTGGAAGTGGTACCCTCCGGGGCAGGTGCGGCAGGATCCATTGTTTCCTTGTTCCTGAATGATGAGCTGGTAGGCAGCGGCGTCGTTGCAGGCAGCCTTTTTGAACAGGCAGAACAGGTCATGACCCTTGTTGGTGGTCCGGAAGGTCTGGACGCGGTGTACGACCAGCTTTCTGTAGCCGTTGGCAGGTATCCGGCTTTCTTTGTGGGCAAAGCCCATGAACTCGGGAATCAACTGATTGCTGCCAGCGGTTTTGAAGGTGGCTCCGTGGGCTGGGGGATCTCTGTACAGGGACCGTCCGAGGCAGGAGATGGTTTCATCAGACTGTTTTCTGGCTCAATCCTTGAAATTCCGGTTCCCTCTACGGGCTTCATTGTTGAAATTGATGGATCCGGTGCAGTTCCCGAATTGATCCTTGTCATGGACGATGGCAGTACAGTGGTTCTTCAGGACAGCGATACAGCTCTGGCAAGCTGGGGAATGGGTCAACCGGTCTCCCTGGCTGTCGAAGCGGTTGAGGGAGGACTCCGGATACGGACTGCCGAGGGTCTACACAGGAATTTGACGACTTTGCGGTCCTTGGGAGTTCTCAGAATACAGTCAGGCTCTCCGGTGTATTCCAGCATGGAAAGTGTGATGGTCCGGACCTTCAATTCCATGGATTCCATCAGCCAGAATACCAATGCCACCCAGCTAGTACAGTCAGGTAGCTGAAATAAGCCATCTGGTATTGAATTTCCTGCCCCGATGCTTAGAATGTGTACAGGACGCTTGTTTCTACTTTCAATCGTGTTACAGTAATTCCAGCCAACAGGAAGGATGAAGATGAATAAAGCCCTTGTTGCCTCTTTTGCCGCCTTTGTGGTTCTGGCTTCCTGCGTAAGCGCACCACCCCCGGCCCAGCCCGAAGCTGCCCCTGCACCGCAGGAGCAGTCAGCCCCGGCCCTCAATGCTGACCAGTCCCGGGCACGTGCTTTGGTGACTGGCGGTGCAGATGCCGGTACTCCTGTCGCGGCAGCCCCCGCCTCCACTCCTGCCGCAGCCGCCCAGCCGGTGGATGCGGCACCCCCTCCCCCCGGCGTGCTTACGCCCGAGGAGGAAGCCTACCTGAACAATTATCTGGCCAGATTGAATTACATGGTCTATTTCGACGAGGCTGCGGGCCTGAACCCCCAGTCGGCCAAGATTGCGGTAAACCAGGCCAACCGGTATCTGATAGAAAAGCTCGGGCTGACCGTTGTGGATTTTGACCAGATAGAGAAGAACAAGAAGGATCAGCAGGCGGTCTACCAGGCTGAGACCGGCGGATCCATCGATCTCATCCAGTACATTGCGCAGAAGTTCAATGCCGATGTGTATGTGGAAATTTCCTTCTCCACCACCACCTCGACCAGCGGCGGCCGGTTCTACGCGGCGGCAAGCGGCTCCATGAAGCTGTATGACACTTCTACTGCCCAGTTGCTCGGCTCTGTCTCCTTCCAGAGTCCCGAGGTGATGAGTACTACGTCCATTGCCGCTGCAGAATCCAATGCGGTAGCGGCCTCGGTCTGGAATGGCATGCCAAGGATGATCGACCAGTCCAAGATGCTGGTGAAGAACTCCCTGTCCAGGGGTATACGCTACGAGATAATCCTGCAGAGCACGCCGGATTCCAGAGCGGTAAGCAGTCTGAGGCGTTACCTTGGCCGTTCCGTACGCGAGGTTGAACAGGTTTCCTACACAGCGGCGGAGACCAAACTGGCAGTATTCACCTTCAGCAATGCCACCAGGGTCGAGGATGCCATCTACGAGGCCGCCGAGAGGGCCGGCATGCTGGATGTGTACCTGGTGTACAGCAGGGGTAAATCCTTTACCTTCAACAGCGGGATGTAAGCTTGTGGCAGGCCTTGCCTGAGGCAGTGGATGTCCTGCCGGACTTGCCTTTGTATCGTGTGTTTTCTATTTTTGGCGTTATAGTTGGTGTTACCGATTCCTGCAGATCAGGAGTCGTTAGTTACTGGAAACCTTAAGGAGGTTGTTTTGAAAAGAAATCTTATTGTTATCCTCGGAGTGATCGCCCTTCTCGGCCTTGCCGGCTGTGTAAGCAACGAACCCGCTCCCCCCCCGGCCCCCGCCGCCAATGTGCCGCCTTTTGAAATCCTCCAGCACAAAGGCACCACCCTTGGTGTGGCCATGCCCCCACCCTGGATCGAAGCCTCACTGTATGGCCCCAAGGAAGTCGAGAAACTGGACGGTTATGCAGGAAAGTTTGTGGTTACCGTTGATGTGACGGGTGGCGACCTTGAAGGCACCCAGTTGGCAGCCCAGCGCCTGAATGCGGATACCGAAATTGCCCGTTTCCTGAGCATCAGGGTAAAAGATACCTTTGCCGGTGCCCAGGTAGGTGACAAGGACATGCTCGAGACCTACATGGAACGGGTGGTCAAGAGTGTATCCGAAGCCAGGTTCTCCGGTTTCCAGCGTGCCAATGACTGGTGGGTACAGATCCGCTGGTACAAGCCTGACAACAAGAAGACCTGGGATCGCGATGAGTTCCGGGTTCTCCAGTTGTACACTGTAGACAAGGAAGTCCTGGAAGAGCAGCTCAGGAAGTTCCTGGACGGTGAAGCCGCGGTAGAGCCCAAGACTCCTGAAAAGGAGAGGGCCATGGAAGCCGTGCAGAATGCCTTCTACGAAGGGTTCTGAGAGATCCTGACCTGACCGAGGCATCTTTCCCTTTGGGGGCCCTGCGGGCTCCCCTTCGGGGGAGGGTGCCTTTTTGCTTTTACCGGAATCAAGGACAGTGCGGCGGGTGGTCGGCTGCGTCCATCCACCGGACTGCCTTTGTATCCAAAGAGGAGGATGCCCCATCATGAAGAAATTATCTGTACTTGCTTTGGCAGTACTGTTTGTCGTTTCATGCGTCTCAAGCCCGGAACCGGCTCCGGCAGCACCGGACTGGGTCCTGAGTCCTCCGGATCCTGATGGCACCAATACATATTTTGTAGGGTATTCATCGGCTGGCAGCGGAGATGTAGCCAAGGCTACCGATGACGCCAGCGCCAATCTTGTTGCATCCATAATGAATTATCTGGGTACCAAGGTCACGGTGGATTCGACCGCCGAGGCCAAGGCTACACTGGACTCATACCAGGCCGACATAGTCCAGACGGTAAAATCGGAATCGTCCGGGCGGCTCAGCGGGTTCTCCATCAAGGAGCGCTATGAGACCAAGGGTCCCAATGATTCCATTACCGTATACATACTGGCTGCTTACCAGACCAGGGAACTGGAACGCGAGAAGGCGCGCATAGCCGCTGTATTCCAGGAGCAGGATGACGCGGTAGCCAAACCCGAAGCTGCAGGCGACGCGGCGGCATCAGGCGGCCGGTGGTTCGATGCTGTCCGGTTCTACATAGAAGCCGCCGTGGCTGCCTCGGGCGTCGATATAGACAATGCAGACATCAAACTGGAACGCAATGTGAACAAGGCCAGGGCTGTCTTGTCGAAGTTGCGCTTTGTCAGGGTGGACGCACCTACGGTTGCCGGCCTTGGCCAGCCGGTGCCCCAGCCCTTCCAGGCCCGGCTTGTCCACGGAGAAGGGGATTCTGCTCCGGCCATTCCCGGTGTGGAGGTCTTTGTGGCCTACCAGAGCCGCCAGGCCTCCGGCAGGGTCATAAACCGCACTTCCAGGGAAATGAGCGACCAGCGTGGCATGATCAGTTTTACCCCTCCACCGCCGGATTTTGTCGGCAAGCAGATGGTTACCTTTACCTTGAACCTGGATTCCGCACGGGAACTGCTGGACAAGATGCCCAGGCAGTATGATGCCTATGTGGATGCCCTGTCAGACGACCTGTCACGGCGCTCAATCGTGTTCGAGTACACCGTTGCCTCCCAGGCCCGCAACGTGAATACCGGCATTGCAATTCTTGATCTCGGTGCGGACGGTGTTCCCGCAGCCACTACGGTTGCCCAGGGTGGCCTCATGGAAACACTGGTCAAGGAACGCTTCAAGGCCAGTGTGGCCACTTTCGATGCCCAGCTGATTGTTTCATCGGACGACAACGGGATACTGCAGGCTGCCAGAGCCCGCTATGGCTCCACCATGGGCCGGATCATCTACGGTGTCGCTGTGGCAGACAAGACGGTGAAGGATGGATCCATGTGGCAGGCTACAGCCCGTATGACCATACGTGCCCTGGACCTTGCCAGCGGGAATATCCTGTACAGCACCGAGAAGACTGCTGTCATGGTGGCCGCCGATGAAAACCAGGCAAAGCGCTCGGCCCTGTTGCAGGTAGCCAGGGACACGGTTGCCAAGGACCTCATGGCCAACCTGCCCTGAGCTTCAGTTGATGCGCCAACCCCAGCTCTCAAGCCGCCCGCCCGGAACCTGTTTCGGGTGGGCGGAGTGGTTCAGGAGGATGGTACGGTTGTGGCCTTCGGAGTCTGTCCTGTGTATCTGTTCGATGGAAGCACCGAGGTAGCGGGGTTTCAGTCCGGCTCCGCGCAGGATGCGTCGATACAGTATCAGCATGGCAAGCGGGTCAGGGCTGGTACCAAGGTACCAGACCTTGCCAGAGCCGTAGGTATTTACCGTGACTGCCGGGCTGCCTCGGTAGAACTTCTTCCTGTCTGTCCAGGTAGCCACTACCTGTGCGGTTTCCGGCTTGATGATATCTGCCCAGACGGTGCCATGTGCCGGGACAAGGCCGATGCGCAGCCTGGCCTTGCCGTTGTTCAGGGATTCGAAGCGAGGCACCCGTATGCCTGCCAGTTTTCTGAAGATCCCTGGCAATGGTTCACGGACGCTGTGGTTGCGCAGGTCCCTGGCCCCGGTCCGATACCCCAGAATCAGGGTTCCTCCGGCTTGTACCCAATCAGACAGACGTTCCACGAGCGCTGGATCTGCCATCTGGTACAGCGGCAGGGCTATGAGCCGGTAGGCATCCGGGTCAAGTGTTTCAACCGGTATGGTATCGGCATTCACACCCAGAGTGGCGTAGGGGGCATACCATTTTGCCATCTCCATGTCGTAGCCGGCCTGGGCAAAGGGTGCCGCTTTGAGGAACAAGCCTTTTGACAGGTATTGTTCCCGCAGTACCCGGGCGTCATCTTTTGAGTAGGCCAGACAGACGGGGCTTGTGGTGGGTCTTCCTGCAACGGTGTCCAGCTCTTTCCGTGCCCTTGCCATCATGGCTGAAAGCACCCTCAGGCGCTCGGTCTCGGTACCGTCGGCATCCAGAAGACCATAACACAGCTGCTCCTGGCCATAGGGTGCGGTCCGCCAGCGGAAGAATACTATCCGGTTGGCTCCCCGGGCTACAGCCTGGACAGTCCAGAGGGCCACCTGCTTTTCCGGCGGCAACTGCCCCAGGCAGACGTGGCCCTGTATGCCTGACATCTCCTCCATCACCGTGAAAGGAGTTCCCCCCCGCAGACCCCTGACATAGGCATGGGCCAGGGCGGTGAACTGCCATGGCAGGGCCTGGTCCTGGTCACCCCAGATGGGGTAATTGTCCCAGGACGCAAAATCCATGCCTCTGGTAAGCTTTTCCATATCGATGGCATTTGACAGCGGAGGCGGGAAAAGGTTGGTGGTTATCCACTGATCACCGCTGGCCTTGGCCCGCAATATGCCGGTCTGTTTCTGCACAAAGTCTGTGGCGGCATCCGAACAGAAACGGTCGTAATCCAGGAGCAGCCCGGGGTTGTGGCCGGTGGCTGGCTGAAGCCGTGGAACGGGAACCTGGTCGAACCGGGTGTATGAAGCGCCCCAGAAAACGGCACCCCAGGCCTCGTTCATGGCCGCCGGCTCTTGGTAGTGTTTTTCCAGCCAGGTATGCCAGGCTTGCCGGCAGTGTGGACAGATGCAACGGTCCGAGCCCTCGTGGCCTACTTCGTTGTCTATCTGGAAGCCTATGATGCGGCTATCTCCGCCGTAATGGTCTGCCACTGCCTGGCTGATCCGCCTGGCAGCCTGGCGGTATGCCGGAGCGTTGTAGCACAGGTTGCGCCGGGCTCCAAAGTCGTGGGCTTGCCCGGAAGGAGACAATCTGAACACATCCTGGCCTGCCATCCATGAAGGCGGGGTGGCTGTAGGTGTGCCGATGATCACTTTGAGGCCAGCGGTATCTAGAACATCGATGGCTCTGTCAAACAGGCTGAAGTCGAAAGTTCCAGGTTGCGGTTCCAGGTTGGACCAGGCGAACTCCATGATCCTGACGCATGAGAAGCCGTAGGCGGCCATCCTGCGGGCATCATCCTGCCAGATGGCTGGTTCCCACTGTTCGGGATACCAGTCCACGCCGAATTCGAGAGCGTTTTTCATCAGTACTCCAGTAATTTCCAGTGTGCCGGCACTTTTGGCAAGCCACTAGTTTCAGATCAGGTGGGGCGTGGGCCCATGGCCTTGCGGAGGCAGGTTTCAAGGTAGAACCGTGATGCGCCATCATAGGGAACATCTTCAAGTGCGCGCTTGAAATAGAATACGCCGTTGCTGAAATCCTTCTGGTAGTAGGCCATCATGCCCTGCTCGAAGAAGGTGTTTGACCGCATCTTGCTCTCGAACTCGTCCTCCGGCAGGCCGTCGAAGATCTCGAACACGGAGACTGGTGCGTCCTTGCCTTTGACCCGTACCTTGCCGATGAAACGGTACTTGTACTTGCCCGGATCGCTCAGGCTCATGAAGGTGCGCTCACTGATGACCAGTGGAATGTTGAAAGCCTTTGCAATGCTCTGAAGGCGGGACGAGAGGTTTACCGCATCGGAGATCACGGTTCCCTCCATCCTGTCCAGGACACCAACCACACCGAGCATGAGGGTTCCGGTATGTATGCCGATGCCCATGGATATGGGTCGATAATTCATCTTGGCCCGGTGACCATTGTAGATCACCATTTTTTTCTGCATTTCAACCGCGCATTCCACTGCACTGTCCGCACCAAGTTCGGCTGCGAACAGCGCCATGATGCCGTCGCCCATGTATTTATCCACAAAGCCACCGTATTCGGTTACCACCGGCACTACCCTTGAAAGGTAGGAGTTGATGAAGGCAAAACTTTCTTCCGGCGTAAGGCTTTCCGAGAGTTCGGTGAAGGCCCGGATGTCGGAGAAGAAGATGGTCATGTCCTTCTTTACGTGATCGCCTAGCCGGAGGTCGGCAACCTCTTTTTTCTGCAGATGGGACAGGAACTCAGCGGGAATGAAACGCTTGGCAGACATGGCAACCGAGGCGGCATAGTCATCTATCGCTGTTTCTTCAATGCCTGGTTTTGCCAGTTCCATCATCGCTGCGATGAGTACCGACAGGCCCAGTATCAGGTCCGCCACGGAGGCAGCGGGTGCAGCCCAGACTGACATGAAGGCCAGTCGGGCATACTGCCCGGCGGCAAGTGGAACCAGAACGCAGACCAGCCTGGCCAGAGCCCAGATTGCCAGCCCGGGAGTCAGACGCCGCAACTGCACGGCGCCTTTTGCCGCGATGATGATGACTATGGCAGCTGAAATGCCATGAAGGGCCAATAGGATTGACAATGAATACAGTGCGGTTGGAAGGAGTCCTTCGGGCATGAAGAGCACCATAGCCAAGGTGGCAGGTGGAATGATCGCAGCAACGACCCAGGACAAGCGGCGCCAGCCTGCCTTTATGGTGCCCTCACCGAGTACGATCAAAACCAGCACCAGGGCTGCCCGTTGTCCAGCTTCCATGGCAATGGAGAGCGAAGCAAAGGGGAGTGGATTGTCAAGTATGGCTACAACCGCGAAGGGAGCAGCCTTTGCTGCTGCTCCGGAGAGGAAAAAGAGCGCAAGAAAGGAGTACAGGTTCGTGTTCCGGCGATACCAGGCAATGGTGAAGGCAAAGCAGGCAAGTGACAGCCATGCCGCAGCCTCGACCCAAGGCGACGCTGCCCACAGGCTATGGAACCCACGGATCTCCAACTGCTCTACGACAAGAGTTGCTATGGATGCCGTATTTATTGTCATGCTTCCGAGTATAAACGAAAACCCCGCTATTTTCTATCTTGATTTCATGGAGTGGATACGGCCATTCCTCTGGCATCAGAGCGCTTCATGCCATATAATCCATGCATGAGCCTTACCTCCGAACCGGATTACTCTGGATACTATCAGGAGTTCGAGTTACTGCAGTCGCATTATGGCAACGAGGAGTTCACACGATCGATCCTCGAGGTGTACGCACAGGATTGCCCCGCCGCCTTGACCAGGCTCATTGCAACCATAGACGGCAATGATCTTGAAGGTGCCAAGCACGCCATTCATTCCCTGGCCAATATAATGGGTATCGTCGGGCCAGTGTCCAGCCGGCCTGTCATAGACAGAATCACGGCCAACCTGGGCAAGGGTCAGTTGAAGGCTGCAGCCTTGCATGCGAAAGAGCTGGGATTCATGGTCCAGGCAGCCTTGGTCAGTATCCATGCCTGGTTGGACAAGGTTCCCCGACAGCCGGCTTCCGACGGAACAGGGACCAAGGGTGCCTCTTGATGCAGAAAGACAGTATTTCAGAGCCAGTAACCCTGCGCTCCCTCCTGCTTCCTCTGGGCATAGCCCTGGCTGGTGCGGCTGTCAACCGCTGGTTCAGCCTGGAGCTGGCCTTCGGGATTTCCTTCCTGGCTGGCAGCCCCCTCGGGGTGCTGTCTGCGATCCTTGCCCCCTGGCCATTCAGCCTGGTCGGGCCTCTCGTCGCCTTGTTGCCTACGGTGGTGTTGTGGGCTCATCCCTGGGCCCTTGCCAGTGTGTTGCTGGAGGGTGTGATGCTGGCAACACTGGCGCGGAAGGGGCAGCTTGACAGGGTCATCCTGTATGAAGCCCTGTACTGGCCACTGATTGGAGCCCCCCTTGTTCTTGGTCAATACATAGCGTTCCTTGACATGAGGATCGATGGAGCCCTGGCCGCCGCAACCAAGCAGGGGGTGAATTCCTTCTTTGCAGCTGTTTTGGGTGTAATACTGTACTACCTGCTGCGGACACTCATGAAAAGACGCTTGGTATCCACACGGCTGCCGGATGCGAGGGAATATTTTACCCTCTTTCTCGAGATCGGCATTTTCATTCCTGTCCTGATCGGTACCCTGCTGTATGTCGGTGACAGGAAGCAACAGGTTCTTGAACATGCCGAACGGGAAACATCGATCATCCTTTCCATCCTTGCGTCGCAGAGCGCAGACACTACTGCGGATGCTCTTTCGGGTGTACTCGGGGCTTCCGGCCATTATGCAAGCCTGCTGGATGATGATGGTGTGCTTGTCTGGTCTACTGCTGCCAATCCCCGCTTGTTCTATTCCGGTGGCCTGTCCATGCATCGTTATGGCGATGCTGTAGTCGTCGGTGCCATAGCCGAGAGCAATCCAATGAAACGCTGGTCGGGCGCTACGGTAAGGGCTGAACATGAGTACCCGGATGGCAGCAAGCTGGTTGTGACCCAACCTCTGGAAGCACAGGTGGCGGATCTCAATGCCACTCTCACGACGATACTCGGTGTACTTATGGTCTGGCTGGCTGCTGCTGCAGGTACAGCCTACCTTGCAGCTACCTTGCTGGTAAGTCCGCTCGAGCGCCTGCGATGGGTTGCCGAAGCTGTGCAGCAGGGTGCGGGTGAAATCTCATGGCCGTCGTTCGGGATACTCGAGATCCAGGAATTGCGCGACAGCCTTGTTGCCATGACCGGTGCAATGGAAAAACGGGGTATGGATCTTGCCGAGGCTATGGAGGCTGCCGAAGAGCTGAAAAAGCGCGGGGAAAAGTATCTAGCCTTCATGAGCCATGAACTGAAGGCTCCGATTGCTTCCCTGAGTGCAGCCTTGGCTATGGAGAAGCAGGGGCATGACAGGCTTTCACCCGAGGCCATGCATGAATCGCTCTCCCGCCTTCTGGAGCTTATAGACGATATTCTGGATCAGGCACGCTCCTCGAGTGGTACTCTGACTTTACGCACCGATCTTTTTGATCCTGCCCACGAGGCTGCCAACCTCCTTGAACCTTTTGCCATCCAGGCCCGGCGCAAAGGCCTGGATTTTGAACTGTATATCGGTGAGGTCCTGTCTACCACAGTGAGGGGTGATCCGCTCCGGTTTCGGCAGGTCATAGCCAATCTTGTGAGCAACGCCGTAAAATTTACCCGTACTGGTCATGTGTCGGTGCAGTTGACTGGTCAGCTTGCGCGTGGGAACCTGGTCCTGACCGGAACGGTTGAAGATACCGGGTCTGGTATAGCTGCTGATCGACTGGATGACATCTGGAAGCCCTTTTCTTCCATCGGTAACAAGGTGCCTGATGGCTTATCCAGCCATGGACTGGGCCTGTCCATAGTGCGCAGCATTGTGGATGCCATGTCCGGGTCGGTGGAACTCGATACCCAGGAGGGCAAGGGCTCGGTGTTCACCTTCAGCCTGAAATTCCCCATCGAGGACAGTGGAGCGGAGCAGCGGGTTCCTTCGGTAGGTGTGCAGACAGGGGGACAACCGGCAGCGGATGCCAAACCTGACCTCAGAGGCGTGCGGATACTGGTGGCGGATGACGAGAGGCTTTCAAGAATGGCAATTGGCCATTTCCTGCGGACCTGGGGTGCCACCGTGGACGAGGTGGATTCCGGTGACAAGGTTCTCGAGGTCCATTCGTCCACAGCCTATTCCATGATGATCCTGGACAAGCACATGCCCGGCCTCAGCGGCATGGACGTGATCAAGCGTATCCGCGAACGTGAGTCTGGCTCAGGCAGGAACCGCTGCTATCTGGTCATCTCAAGCGCGGAATCGAGTCCGGCAGATGCTGCCCAAACCGATATGCAGAGTGCACCTGATGCGCTGCTGCCGAAGCCGGTGCAGCAGTCAGCCTTGGCTGCAGTGCTGCTCAAGGCCAGATTATGGTGATTTCCGGCCTTGCAGCCGATTTTCACCGTTCAAGGCAGTTGTCATTTATGAGGGATTTAGATAGTATTGCGATAAATAAGTTTCGATAATTTTTTATCCATCAGGAGGGTATACATGGCGGTAGCTCAGATCGAGTTCTCCAAAGAACTCCAGAGCTTCATTCAGGAATGGAAGGGTAAACCGGGGAACCTGATCATGATCCTGCACCGGATCCAGCATGAGTTCACCTACATACCCAGAGAAGCGGCAGAGCGCCTTGCCCGGGAACTTGCCATCCCGCTGGCCAAGATCTATGGCGTAATGACCTTCTATCATTATTTCAAGACAACCAAGCCAGGAAAGCACCGTCTGTCCATCTGCATGGGTACCGCCTGTTATCTCAAGGGCGGGCAGCAACTGATCGAAGAGGCTGAGAGCATTCTCGGTATCAAGGGCAGCGAAGTTACTCCCGATGGTATGTTCTCCATTGATGCCGTGCGCTGTGTGGGGTGCTGTGGCCTTGCGCCGGTACTGATGGTCGGTGATGAGGTTTATGGCAAGTTGGTCAAGGAACAGGTGGCTGAGATCATAGCAAAGTACCAGGTCCAGGGCTGAAGTTTTGCACTTCACCCTGAGTGACTTCCTGCTGGACCTGACACAGAATTCTGTGGAGGCCGGTGCACGTCGGATCATGGTGAGGATTGTCCGGGCCAAGGGTGCCATCGAGGTTGCAATTGAGGACAATGGCAAGGGTATGGATGAAGAGACTCTGGCAAGGGTCAGGGATCCGTTCTTTACCGATGGTAAAAAACATGCGAAGCGAAGGGTGGGTCTGGGTATTCCGTTTCTTGTCCAGGCCCTGGAGCAGGTTGACGGGGAGTTCAGTCTGGAGTCAGTGCCTAGTGAAGGCACCTGCCTCCGGTTCAGTTTCCCCTTGGATCACGTTGATACGCCCCAACTGGGTGATCTGCCGGGATTCTTCCTGTCTGCCCTGTGTTTTGAAGGTGAATACGAACTGGTGATACAACGCGTGGACGGATACCGGAGTCTGGATTATGAGCTGACCAGATCCGGGCTTGTGGAGGCAGTAGGAGATCTGCACGATGCAGCCTCGCTGGTACTGGTCCGCAGGTTTCTGGAGTCCCAGGAAGAGTGCCCTGAAGTCGGGGTGTAGTGGTTGGAGTGTGTGTGACGCAACTCTGGCCGAAGGCAGTACAGGAGGAGAAGACATAGTATGGCAAAGATGACTTTGGATCAGCTCCGGAAGCTCCGTGAAGAGAAGAAGGACGATATGAGCCGCCGTGAAGTAGAGGGCAAGGAAATTCAGGTTATCGTCGGCATGGGTACCTGCGGAATCGCGGCAGGAGCCAAGGCAACCTTCGATGCCATCCTGAAGGCAGTGGATACACAGAATCTGGCTGGCAGCGTAGTGATACGTCAGACCGGCTGCATGGGGCTGTGTCACGTGGAGCCTACTGTCGAGGTGGTGGTTCCGGGCATGCCGGCCACGATCTATGGCAGGGTGGATGCCGCAGTGGCCGCTGATATAGTACGCAAGCACATCGTCGACAGGAAACTGGTCAACGGTTACATCTACGATCGCCCTGCGGTCGACATCATCAAGAGCTGATACGGAGGCTCCATACCATGGCGTACAAACAGTTCATATTGGTATGCGGCGGCACGGGCTGCGAGTCCAGCAAGGCTGACGACATATTCAAAGAGTTGCACGCGCAGGCCGATGCCCAGGGTGTCGGTGACGAGGTGCAGATAGTAAAGACCGGTTGTTTCGGCTTCTGCGAGAAAGGCCCCATCGTCAAGGTACTTCCGGCGGAATCTTTCTATGTGGAAGTGAAGCCCAGCGATGCGAAGGAGATCATCTCCGAGCAGATCATCAAGGGCAGGGAAATAAACCGCCTCCTGTACAAGGACGAACACCAGAAAGACCGGCTCAAGGTTGAGGACATAGACTTCTACCAGAAGCAATACCGCATAGTGCTACGCAACTGCGGCATCATAAATCCGGAGAACATCGACGAATACCTGGCCAGGGACGGCTACGTGGCTCTTGAGAAGGTCCTCTTCTCCATGAGCCTCGAGGATGTGATAAACGAGCTCAAGGTGGCCGGGCTCCGCGGGCGTGGCGGTGCCGGGTTCCCCACCTGGCGCAAATGGGACTTTACCCGGGTGGTGGACAGCGACCAGAAATATGTGGTCTGCAATGCCGATGAAGGCGACCCCGGTGCCTATATGGATCGATCCACCGTGGAGGGAGACCCCCATTCCGTGATCGAAGCCATGACCGTGTGCGGCAAGGTCATCGGGGCAAGCAAGGGCTATGTGTATATCCGTGCCGAGTATCCCCTGGCCATCGAACGCCTGAAGATAGCCCTGAACCAGGCGCGGGAATATGGCCTCCTGGGCGACAAGATACTGGGTTCCGATTTTTCCTTTGACATCGAGATACGTCTTGGTGCAGGCGCCTTCGTCTGTGGTGAGGAAACAGCCTTGCTGCGGTCCATAGAGGGTGACCGCGGTACCCCGACGCCCCGCCCGCCATTCCCGGCGATAAAAGGCCTCTGGGGCAAGCCAACGGTGATCAACAATGTTGAAACCTGGGCCAATATCCCGGTGATCCTGACCAAGGGTGGTGCCTGGTTTGCAAAGATAGGTACCGAGACTTCAAAAGGAACCAAGGTCTTCGCCCTGACCGGCAAGGTGATGAACTCCGGCCTGGTGGAAGTACCCATGGGCACTACCCTCAGGGAAATCATCTTCGACATCGGTGGTGGCATCAGGGGCGGCAAGAAGTTCATAGGTGCCCAGACCGGTGGTCCTTCCGGCGGCATCATCACCGAGGAATTCCTTGATACCCCGATAGACTACGAGAGTCTGACCTCCCTGGGTTCCATGATGGGCTCAGGCGGACTCATTGTAATGGACGAAGATGATTGCGTGGTTGATGTCTCCAAGTTCTACATGGAGTTCTGCGTTGACGAATCATGCGGCAAGTGCTCACCCTGCCGCATCGGCACCAACCAGATGCATTCGATACTGCAGAAGATCACCAAAGGCTCGGGAACGCTGGAAGACCTCGAGAAGCTTGAGAAGATCGGTCTGGCAATGAAGCGTGCTTCCTTGTGTGGCCTCGGGCAGACCGCGCCGAATCCGACACTCTCAACCATCAAGCGTTTCCGGGATGTCTACCTTGAGCACATACAGGACCACAAGTGCCGCTCGGGCAAGTGCAAGGACCTGATTACATTCGAGATCAACCTCGAAAAGTGCATAGGCTGTGGCCTCTGTGCCCGCAAGTGCCCGGTGAACTGCATCTCCGGCAACAAGGCAGACAAGTATGTGATCGACCAGTCCAAGTGCATAAAGTGCGGCGAATGCTTCAACGTATGCAAATTCGGCGCGGTCCTCAAGAACTGAAAAACAAGGAGTAGGCCACCATGGTCAACGCGAAGATAAACGGTATTCCGGTGCAGGTTGCCGAAGGAACTACGATCCTCGATGCCGCCGAAAAGGTAAACATAAAGATTCCCAAGCTCTGTTACAATGATGACTTGCCGCCGTGGGCTGCCTGCGGAATCTGTATCGTCAAAGTAGAGAAGTCTCCCAAGATGCTGCGTGCCTGTTGCACACCCATCGAGGAAGGCATGAGTGTCATAACCCACGATCCCGAGATTGTGCAGGTACGCAAGACAGTCATAGAACTGATCCTGTCCACCCATCCCGACGACTGCCTGCAGTGCCCCCGTTCGGGTTCGTGCGAGTTGCAGACCCTGGCCGCCGATTTCGGCATCCGGGAGCAGCCCTTCGAGAAGCGTCTGAAAGGTCTGGCTGAGGATCACTCCACCGGAGCACTGATCCTGAACCCCGAAAAGTGCATACGCTGCGGCCGGTGTGTGAAGGTCTGCCAGGAAATGCAGAATGTCTGGGCCATTGAGTTCCTGGGCCGTGGAGAGAGTACCCGTATAGCACCCGCTGCCGATGTAGCTCTGGCTGATGGTCCCTGCATACGGTGCGGTCAGTGCTCCGCCCACTGTCCTGTAGGTGCCATCTACGAGAACGACCAGACCAAGGAGGTCTGGGATGCCCTCATGAAGAGGGGGGACACATCGACCGGAGAGACTGATCTGACCTGTGTGGTCCAGATAGCCCCTGCGGTCCGGGTAGCCCTAGGCGAGGAGTTTGGCCTGGAGCCGGGTACGGTCATCACACGGAAGGTATACAGTGCCCTTCGCCGTCTTGGTTTCGATGTGATTTTTGATACCAATTTCGCGGCCGACCTCACCATCATCGAGGAAGGTACCGAGTTCGTGAAGCGTTTCACGGATTATGCTGCAGGCAAAAACAAGGACATGCTGCCGCTCATCACCTCGTGCTGCCCCTCCTGGGTGGATTACATGCAGAAATATTATTCTGACATGATACCTAATTTCTCTACAGCAAAGAGTCCCATGCAGATGATGGGTTCCATGATCAAGACCTATTGGGCGCAGCAGGCAAATGTCGATATCAAGAAGATCTTCTCGGTGGCCATCATGCCCTGTACTGCCAAGAA
>JAVEXH010000371.1:0-3635 GCA_034004175.1 Spirochaetia bacterium | reverse complement strand
GAGAACGGGATAGCTGAAGTACATGTCTCCTTCGACAATGCGGTAAGCTTCCATCGTGCGGACGGAACAGAGAACTGGACCTATCCTCTGGATACACGCATCCTGTCTGATGGGCCCCGCTCCATCATCATCCGGACTCTGGACAGTTACGGAGTGGAGGGCATCTCGGCGGGTATCATGACCGCGGACAACGTGCCGCCTGCAGTGACAATGGATGTGCCCGGTGATGGTGAGGATATCTTCAGGACTCTGCCGATAAGCGGCCGGGTAGGTGATACCACTGCCATTGCCGAAGTGTATGCGGAGCTGCTCGGTATCGGAAGCGTTGAGCCAGTCCAGAGGATGAATCTTGGCGACAGCGCGGTGGTGCAGGCCGAGATGGATGTAAGCGCCTTGCCCGCGGGTAATTACATACTGCGCCTCGGGGTCCGTGACCGTGCAACGAATGAGACTTTCGTAACCCGTGAGCTGGTGATCCACGATGCCAGGCCGGGCCTCTCCCTGGATATACGTCTGCCGGTTTCAGGAGAGAAGGTAACGGGCGCTCTTCTTGTGGCCGGTCGTTTTGCGGGGGTGAAGTATCCGGCCACGGTTACCATACTGGCCGATGGGGCCGAGATAGGTTCTGCCGAGACTGACAACACCGGTCACTACTTTGCGACTATAGCAGAAGACCGCTTGCCTGCCGATGGTCCGCTGGTACTCAGTGCCAGAGGCTTCGATCCGGAAGGCAATCCGGTGACATCCCGTGATATTCCTCTTGAATGGGCCAGGAGCGGACCCTGGGCCACGGTGGACAGCCTGGGCTTCGGCGAGTTTGCACCCTACCGGCCCTTCCTGTCCGGCCGTGCCGGGTGGATAGGGGAATTGCCGTCCGATCCCAAGGAAGCCAAGGCGGTGATCAAGGCACGCACGCCTGAGGGTGTAGAGGTAAGCATGGATGACGGCAGGTCTTTTGCCGATGCCAGGGGTGGCGAAGAATGGCGCTTCAGGCTGGAGACCCAGGATTATCCCGAAGGGGGTCTGTTCCCCATTGTGCGGGTGAGGTATGGCGATGGATCGGTGGCAGTTGTCAGGACCGTTCTTGGCCTGGACAAGACGGTTCCCCGGATCGAAGTACTGGAGCCGGGCGAGGGAGCCCTTTTCGACAATCTCATCTCTGTGAACGGCACTGCCTGGGATGACCACGGGCTTCAGGAGCTTGAGGTATATCTGAGGGCAGGAGACAAGGCTGGCTACGAGTTGCCATCCTTCATCCAGGGCTTGTATCTGGATACCCACTTCCTGGGAGCATCCTACTGGGATGTCGGTCTGGGGCTGACCTTCTTCGATGATGCCGTGAAGCTGCAGTTCCAGCTGGGCGGTGCTCCACCGGTGACCGAGGATGCAGACAGTGTCCGTTTTGGTGGTTCCGTGTATGGCATCAAGTTGCTTGCCAGCCTTGCCAGATTGCCCTTCGGTTTCCTGCTGGGACCGGATTGGGATTTCCTGAGCGCAGAAGCCATGGTAGGCGCCAATTTCTCGTATTTCTCCGAGTCAGTCAGTGGTCAGGGACTGGTGATTGCAGCAGTGATAGCGCAAATCGAGTTCCCCAAGGTTACCATCAAAGAGTGGTCTTTCCTCCGTACGTATTCGTTCTATACCGAGGCCCAGTTCTGGTCTGTTTCGTCTGACGTTCAGTCCGGTGTTGTTCCACGGTTGTCATTAGGTCTGCGCTTTGGTCTGTTCTGATAGTATCTGACACAGGCTTCGAAATCGGAGAACCTGCCGGCTAGTTCCGGCAGGGCCTCTCCGAACACAGCCAGTTGGCCGTCCCGTGCCGCATCCTCCAGTATCCTGGCGGCATCGCCTAGAGGCCTGGCACTCAGGTTCCAGGCCGCGCCTTTTATGGAGTGCGAGATTTCTCTGAGTGTCGTTGCATCGTTGGCAGCCAGTGCAGCCTCCATGTCCGAAAGCTGGCCGCGGGTTTTTGTGATGAACCGCCCCAGGAGGTCCAGGACCTTCTCCTTCTGGCCCAGGAAGGTGTCGACCAGGCCTTCAAAATCGAAGACTGACGAATCACAGGGCGGTTTGTCTGCCGGGGGCGGGCTGGCAGTTCCGGAACCAGGCTGTCCGGTTCCTGCATACGCAGGTTCGCTTGTTCCTGCATGCGCGGGGTAGCTGATACCTGCATAGGCCGGATGGCCGCATCCTGCAGATGACCTTCCCGCCCAGAAGGCAAGCATGGCTTCAAGGTCAATCTTCTTGAAGGGTTTGACCAGAACATCATTCATGCCGGCGGCTATGCACTTGTCCCTCTCGCCTTTCAGGGCACTGGCAGTTACCGCGATTATGGGTTTGGTGAAGCCTGCATCACGCAGTGCCTTGGTGGCCTGGTAGCCATCCATCACCGGCATGAAGATATCCATGAGCACCAGGTCGTAGTCATTTGCAGTTGCCAGCCGCACCGCCTCTGCGCCATCGCTGGCCAGAGCCACCTGGCAGCCAAGCTTGTGCAGCAGGGTGGCAAACAGTTCCTGATTGACCATATGATCCTCGGCCAGCAGTACGGACAAGCCGAAGCCCTGCACGTCGGCTGGCATGGCTTCAGCGGGTTCTTCGTCCACCGGTGGCAGGTCAACCTCGTCACCCAGAGCCTTCTGCAGCACATCAAAGAGTTCGGCTGGATCAAGTGGTTTTGCAACATAGCCGTTGAACCATTGCAGCAGCTTCATCTTGGCTTCCGGTCCGATAGCCCCTTTGGGTGCAAGCAATACCAGCCGTGCACCGTTTATGTTCCTGTCCGCGGTGACCTCGGCAGCGAAACGCCAGCCATCCATCTCCGGCATGTTCTGGTCTATGAGGCATAGTCCATAGGGATCACCCAACGCGGCAGCTTCGCGCATGACCGTGATTGCCTCGGCACCCGATGAAGCCCCGTCTGCCCGAAGACCGAAACCGGTGGCAACCCGGATGGCATAGGCCAGGGCTTGCGGGTGGTCGTCAAGAACCAGTGCGCGAACCGGTTCAGGCAGGATTCTTGCGTGCGGTTGGGGCTGCGCATCTGCCGGAACCAGGGGAATGCTGAAGCCGAAGACTGAACCGCGGCCCGGGTTGGGCTCGTAGATCATTTCGCCGCCCATCAGGCCAACCAGGTGCCGGGATATTGCCAACCCCAGTCCCGTGCCGCCCTGGGTGGAGATGCCGGCACTTGCCTGGGAGAAAGGTGTGAAGAGCCGGGCCCTCATGTGCTCGGGAACACCCGAGCCTGAGTCGGTTACGGTCAGGGTCATGGTCTGCCTGCCGCCCTGTTCCATGCCTGAAACTGCGCGGACATGGATTTCTCCACCCTGGGTGAACTTGACGGCGTTCTTGAACAGGTTTACCACTATCTGCCTCAGGCGGCCAGGGTCACCCCTGGCAGTCTGTGGCAGGGCTTCGTCGATATCAAGCAGAACTTCAAGACCCTTTTTATGGGCGTCCAGGATTATCAGTTCGACAGACAGGCGCAGAATGCTCCGGAGATCAAAGTCGATGGAGCTCAGGTCAAGCCGGCCGGCTTCTATTTTTGAAAAATCAAGTACATCGTTTATCAGTCCGAGCAGGACATCGGCTGAAAAGGTAACGGTACGGATGTAGTCAAGCTGTTCCTTGTC
>JAVEXH010000370.1:0-3637 GCA_034004175.1 Spirochaetia bacterium | reverse complement strand
CTCATGCCCTGGTATATCATCTTTTCACGACTCGGACTCATGGACAGCTACACCGCCCTGATCCTGTCCCACATGCTCATAGCCCTGCCGGTGGTTGTCTGGGTGATGTCCGCGTACTTCGAGACCTTGCCCCGTGAGATGGAAGAATCGGCCATGATAGACGGAGCCACCCAGCAGCGGGCCTTCGTGTCCATCATCCTGCCCCTGAGCACCCCGGGCATAGTGACGGCCACCACCCTGAGCTTCATCTTCTCCTGGAACAACTTCATGTTCTCCCAGGTACTCAGCATGGCCAGGACGCGGACCCTGCCCATTGCCATCTACAACTTCATGTCCTATGCAGAAGTGGATTGGGGTGGGGTCATGGCATCGGCGGTTACCATCATGACCCCCGCCATCATCCTGACCATGATGTTCCAGAAATACGTGGTCAAGGGTCTTACCATGGGCGCTGTCAAGGGTTGATGCGAATGCTGGCCTTCAGGAACAGATGGTCCGAAGGCAGGCGGGAGCGCTGCTCGTAGTTCACCGGGATGATATCCGCTATCACGCCGCCGGCAAGTACCTCGATGTCGTCCGAACAGAGGATGTAATCCAGTTGGCTGAAATTGGGTCTGGTTCCGAAGTAAAAGTGGGTGAACCGCTGGGGGATGGGTACTTCAAGGGCTTCCTGCACATCCCTGAAGGGCAGTTCCATCAGAGGCCCGAACTCGAACTGGTGTTCGCCCTTGATAAGAATGCCATTGAAGTCTCCCATCACCATGCATCGGCGGCGGCTCAGGAGCCTTGCCAGTTGCCGGACCTCCCGGATGCGCTGCTCGATGCCAAGGTCATCGCCATACTGGGATTTAAGATGGACAACGAAGACGATCAGTTCAGTCCTGCCCTGCCTCAGGGTCACCTTGAGCAGGTTCCGCGAAAACGCCCCAGCCATGTTTCTGGCCTGTACAGAAGAGAACCGGCCGACCTTTACCAAGGCTCCAACAAAGATGCCCCGGTTGCTGTTTTCCTGGTGCAGATGGCATTCGTAGCGTCCGTCCAGATAGTAGCGGTTGAAGTTGACCAGAGTCTCCAGGCCGCCCACCTCGCAGAGTCCAACAAAGTCAAAGTCTTCATCCAGTATGGTCCTGGCTATGGCCCCTATCTTGTCCAGGTCCTTGTTGCGGTTGTAGATGGATTTGTTCATGCCCAGGTAGTCTTCGTTGGACAGTAGCCCGAATTCTTCGGATGAGTAGTCTTTGTCCAGAAGCATGTAGAAATTCTCGGCGTTGAAGGTGGCTGTTTTGATGGGTCTGGAACCATCATGATTTTTGATGTTGTCCGGCTCGGGCACGAAGTACTCCAAGCCGGACATACTATCAGGCAATCAGGCAGAGCGCCAACTGCCTCCACCTTCCTGCTTCAGCGGAGGCCATATTTCTCCACGATGTAGTCTATGTCCTTGTCGCCGCGGCCACTGAGGTTTACCAGAATGGAGCGGCGGGGCTCCTTCCTGGCCAGTTTCATGGCAAAGGCCACGGCATGGGCGCTCTCCAGCGCAGGAATGATGCCTTCTTTCTGACTCAGTTGGTAGAAGGCGTCTATGCTTTCCTCATCGGTTGCCGTTTCGTAGCAAACTTTCTTGAGGTCTTTGAGCATGGAATGTTCAGGGCCTACTCCTGGATAGTCAAGGCCGCTGGCAACGGAGTATACCGGCGCAGGTTCGCCCTTTTCGTCCTGCAGGACGTAGCACTTGAAGCCGTGGATCATACCTGGCTTGCCGTAGGTCATGGTGGCTGCATGCTCCCCGGTTTTGGTTCCACAGCCCATGGGTTCCACACCGTACAGCTTCACATTGTCGTCTTCTATGTAGGCCGAGAAGATGCCCATGGCGTTGCTGCCGCCGCCTACACAGGCAACGACATTGTCTGGATGTTCGCCGGTCATCTCGAAGAACTGCTCCTTGGCTTCTATGCCTACGACCCGCTGGAACTCCCGTACCATCATCGGGAAAGGGTGGGGCCCGACTACGGAGCCTATGCAGTAGATGCTGTTGATGGGGTCCTGCATATAGGCACCGAAGGCCGAGTCCACTGCCTCTTTCAAGGTTTTCAGGCCAAAGGAGACCGGGACTACCTTGGCGCCCAGGATCTTCATGCGCACCACATTGGGATGTTCCTTGTGGATATCCACCTCGCCCATGTGTATCTCGCACTCCAGGCCGAAGTAGGCCGCTGCAGTGGCAAGGGCGACACCATGCTGGCCGGCGCCAGTCTCGGCTATCAGCTTTTTCTTGCCCAGGTATTTTGCCAGCAGAGCTTCTCCCATACAGTGGTTCAGCTTGTGGGCACCAGTATGGTTCAGATCTTCACGCTTCAGATAGATGCGACCGCCGTACTCGTCTGACAGGCGTTTTGCAAAATAGACCGGAGTGGGTCTACCCTGGAAGTGTTTGCGGATGCTGCGCAGTTCGGAAATGAATTCATGGGATTTGCTGATGGAATAATAGGCCTCGGTTATTTTTTCCATCTCGGCCTGCAGGTTTGGCGGAATGAAACTGCCGCCGTATTCGCCGTAATTGCCGTTTGCGTCGGGAAAAGACTTGAAATAGTCACTCATTCGTGTTTCTCCTTGTAAGAACGTCAGCGAAGAATACCGGAGATCAATGTTTCTGTCAATAGTATCTTTGATAATTTTTACTATTTCGGACAATTATGCCACGCAGGAACATCCAGCTTTTCAATTCAATGATCACCAAGGATCAATTTTGAGCTTTACAGTAAAGGAAAGTGAACTATACTATTCACTGTGGAGACACTGGATCCTGTATCAGCCATCTTGACGACACCTTGGGAGGATTGAGTACATCAGGTTGAAGACTGCAGCCAGTGCCTTTAAAGCAAAAGGACGGAGGCTCCAATGATCCGGAAAACCAGTCAGATTTCAACATTGCTGATTTTAACCCTACTTTTTTTGATGTCAGCCGTTCTACCAGCCCAGGAACGCCTGGCAGTGCTGGACACCGTGCTGCCCGAAGGTATCAATCAACAGGTAGTCATTCCCATCACAGAAAAGATCATGGAAGAGTTTGTACAG
Organism: Spirochaetia bacterium; assembly: GCA_034004175.1. Lineage (GTDB taxonomy): Bacteria > Spirochaetota > Spirochaetia > Treponematales > UBA12059 > MIBM01. The sequence continues at coordinate 562 of JAVEXH010000370.1, read as the reverse complement.
TCCAAGCTCTTTATAGTGGTTGACCGATCCTTCATAGAAAAAACACTTTCAGAAATGGAATTCAGCCTTTCCGACTTGGTATCCAGTGAAGAAAAGCTGAGCGAGTTCGGTGGGTTCCTCAAGGCTACCTATATCGTCGTCTCCACAGTACAGCGCCTTGATACCAGATACTTCATCTCTGCCAAGATGATAGAGGTAAAGACCGGTGTGATCATTGCCCAGGCATCGGCAGACAAGGACGGAAGTACCGCCGTGCTCATAGAAATGGCCGGTGCCGTAGGCGAGAAGCTGGTGCTTTCAGCCATGGGCAAGCCAACTCCGCAAGGCGGTGGCACCGCACCGCAAACTACGCCGGAAAAGGAACAATCCATTGCCCAGCCGTCTGAACCAGCCGTGAAGAAAGGCTTTGCAAGCTTTGGAATACTGGCTGGGTTGGGGCTTGCAAAGATTGAGGTTGATGATGTGTCCGGTAGTTATGATTATTTTTCACTGTACTATCTGGAACTTTATGATGCAGAGGTTGTATCCAGCTTCAGCTTTGGTGTGGATGTCAGATATCCTG
>JAVEXH010000369.1:0-3639 GCA_034004175.1 Spirochaetia bacterium | reverse complement strand
AAAAAGCCAACGAATAATGCCTGGCTGGGTTCAGGTAAGCCCGTATTTCTGGATGCGCCATCTGGACAGTGTCATGAGTCCGGTAGCTCCTGGTCTGAAGGTGGATGCGACACCTTTTTCTGCCCGCCTGAAAGGTGTACAGCTATCCTTGTCCGGGATGCGTTTCTTTGATCTTGAAACTACAGGACTTTCCGGTGGCACGGGTACGGTAGCCTTTCTGGCCACGGTGGGAAGATTCAGTTCTCAGGCTTTGTCCAGTGCCGATGATGATTCCGCTGCCATTGACAAGTCCGGCACGATCGACAGGTTCTGCACCACCCAGTATTTCATCGATGACTATCCCGGCGAACCAGCCATGATACAACGCCTGGCTGCCGACATCTCCGAGGCTCAAGCCCTTGTCACCTACAATGGGGGATCCTTCGATCTGCCTTTGTTCAGGACTCGTTGCATCATGTGCGGTTTGCAGCCTCCCGAAATTTCCCGGCATCTGGATCTTCTTACGGTTGCCCGTCGCCTGTGGCGGGTTGTCCTGCCGGATTGTTCCCTTGGCACTGTCGAGCGCCGGATTCTTTCCATTGACCGTGGACCTGACCTGCCAGGCAGCGCTATCCCTGAACGGTGGTTTTCGTATCTCCGGGGTGGAGAGGAAGCCCAGGAAGCCTTGGAACTGGTATTTTCCCATAACGATCATGATGTCAGGACTCTGGCAAGTCTTCTTTTATTGTTGGCAGATGGGTTCGGGAAAAGCCGGGTTTACCTGGCAGATCCTGTTGGCCTTGCAGTAATTCTCGGTAGATCCAGTCCTGAGCTGGCGCTGCGCACCCTGGAATCTGCAGTGGCAGAAGGTGAGCCGAGGGCTTTGAAACCGCTGATGCGCAGTTACTGGAAGGCAGGAAGGCGCCAGGATCGCATGGATCTTGTGCCTCGATTACCTGAAGATTCGTATGGACTGTACATGAAATCCGTCCGTGCCGAAAAACTGGAAAAAGATCTGGACGCTGCCTTTGGTTTTGTTGATCAGGCACTGGCCCAGGCAAGTGGCAGCATTGCTCTTCGCCTGGAAAAACGGAGGAAGCGACTCGAAAGTTTGTTGATGGAGAAACAGCCAGCAAATTGATTGGTGGCAGGGTTCAGTGCTGAGTGTCCATGAGGGTGTCACCGAGTTGTCCGCAGGCGCCGCCCACGCCGCGGCCACGTTTTGCCCTGCGCACGGCATTCACACCCAGCCGCTCCAGTTCTGTCTCGAAACTGGTCACTTCTTCCCTGCTGGGTTGACGGTATGGCAGGCCTTCAACCGGATTCCAGGGGATTACATTCACCTGAACCTTCAGGGGCTGAATCCAGGCAGCCATCGCACGTGCACCTTCAATGCCGGAATTCACGCCACCCATGATTGCGGCTTCCAGGCTTATCCGGTCGCCGGTTTTTTCCTGGTAATACAGAAGGGCTTTTTTCAGGGCTTCAAGATTCCACCGGCGGTTCACTGGCATCAGGGAGTCGCGTAGCTCATCAGTAGCGGCGGTCAGGGAAATGGCAAGACGTACATGGGGTCCTTCGTCGGCAAGCGACATGATGCCAGGAACAAGGCCGCAGGTAGAAATGGTTATCTTTCTGGTTGATAGATTGAAGCCATCTACATGGGTAAGGATCTGGATGGCTGGCCGCAGGGCTTCCAGATTCAGCAGGGGTTCACCCATGCCCATGAATACCACATTGGATGGTTTGCCTCCAAGTGCAGCCAGATGCAGGTATTGTTCAACAATCTCGTCTACCCGTAGATTGCGCAGCAAGCCCAGAGTTCCTGTTTTGCAGAAGGTGCAGCCCATGGGACAGCCTACCTGAGTTGACAGACAGGCTGTCAGCCGCCCTTCATGATCTGCCAGCAAAACTGCCTCTATGGCTGCGCCGTCGTCAAGCCGGATTTTCAGTTTGGACGAACCATCACCGTCGGCAAGGGTCTCGACTACTGCGCTTGAGTACAGTCTGGGCGTCAGAGTGGCCAGACGTTCGCGCTCCGCAGCTGGCAGATCGGTCATGTCATCGAATGACCGCGCGCCTTTTACTATCCACCTGAAAACTTGCTTCCCCCGGAATGTCTTGTCCATGCCCAACCGGGTTGCAAGTTGTTCCGGAAGAAGCCCGGTCGGATGAACCGCCGAGGAGGTATCATGCCGAATCAAGGCAGGCGCATCCATGACTGGTTCATCCTTGGCATTCTCTGAAGTACTCACTGATGCTGTATCTTGGCTAGCAGGTCCTGAATATGGGAATTCCTGATGCCAAGTCGCTGGAAGTCATGAAGGGTTTCTTCGGCTTTGCGTTTGTCACCTATGGCCAGATAGCAGTTGGCCAGTTCCAGATGAAGGCGGTAGTTCTTGCCTTCATTCTGTACCAGGCGCCGGAGTGATTCGATAGCATAGGTGACCTTGCCCTGGAGGCGTGAAATGGTGGCTAGGCCCAGAACGGCGTAGACATCGAATTCTATGTTGAGTGCACGTTCATAGTATTCCGATGCATTTGTATAATCTTCCATGCTGCGGTACGCATCGCCTGCCCTGGTCAGGATGACCTTGTTACGTGGATCCCTGTCCAGGATACGGTTCCAGTAATCCAGTGATTTCTGAGGCTCGCCGACACCGCGGTGGCAATCGGCCAGACCGAAGAGGGCATAGAAATTCTCGGGTTCCTTGTTCAGGGCTTTTTCGAAGTAGGGTACGCCCATATCAAACTGTTTCAGTTTCCTGTAGCAGTTGCCTATGGAGGTAAGCACCCTGATATCCACTGCGTCGCCCTGGGCATGTACCATACGCTGCCAGTAATGCAGGGCATCACGGTATTCCTTGAAATCGTAATGGAGATGACCCAGGCCTATCAGCGCATACGGATTGTCCATCTCCATCTCCAGGACCCTGAGGTAGATGGCCTTGGACTTGCGGAAATCCCGGACTTTGCGGTATGCATCGGCGATGCGGGTCAGGACCGTGATGTTCTTGTTGTCATGCAAGAGGTATTGTTCCCAGATTTCAATGGCTTTCTGGTACTGGTTCAGGGCTTTGTAGCAGTCTGCAAGACCGAATAGTGCGTAATTGTTGCCTGGATGGTAAATGAGGCATTTCTTGTAATGGTCTACCGCATCACGGTGGGCACCGCGCTTTCTGGCAGCATCTCCAAGGCCTACAAGGGCGTAATTGTTCTCGGCATCTTTTTCTATTATCTGCCTGAAATTGCGCTCTGCATCGCCTACGCGGTTTTCCTTGAGGAACTGGTATCCCTTTTTGGATAACTCTGCGATTTCCATGAGCTCCTGGTTCTGCTGGGGGGCCGTCCCGGCATCGAACCCGTGCTCATCGTCCTGATTGGTAAGGTCACTCATGCTTTTACCTCTTCGTCCAGCATTTTGCGTATGGCTAGAGCTGCGCGTTCGATCAGCTCGTCGCTTCGTTTGCCATCATGGGCCAGTTTGAACATTTTCAGGGCATCTATAGGCTGGCCGCCATCAAGATATCGCTCTCCGACTCTCATAAGACCATCCGAATAGCCGGTAGTCTGGAAAATGCGCCTGGCTGTTTCGGTATCACCGGCATTGAACAAAGCATTCCCACGCCGGTTCAGCTGGGCTTTCTGGGCGGAACTTAT
>JAVEXH010000368.1:0-3644 GCA_034004175.1 Spirochaetia bacterium | reverse complement strand
TCCTGCATGCGTTCAGCCTGCGAAGCCAGATCACCCGCTGTACCGGCGACCATGGAGGCCTGGCTGGCTATCTCTTCGCTGGTGGCACTGAACTCTTCGGAGATGGACGCGTTGTGCTGGATCACCGTATCCAGCTGGGTTATGGCCTTGCTGATCTGCTGCGTACCTGTATCCTGTTCCCGGCTGGCCACACTGATCTCCTGCACCAGGTCGGCGGTACGCTGGATATCCGGGACCATGCCCTCCAGCATCGCTCCCGCCTTCTCCGCAATGTCCACGCTTTTAGCTGACAGTATGGAAATCTCGCCTGCAGCCAGCTTGCTGCGCTCTGCCAGCTTGCCCACCTCGCTGGCCACCACGGCAAAACCCTTGCCGTGCTCGCCTGCCCTGGCCGCCTCTATGCTGGCATTGAGGGACAGCATGTTGGTCTGCCGGGCTATCTCCTCTATGATATCGATCTTCTCGGCTATCTGCCGCATTGCCGCTACCGTCTCGCGGACAGCTGCCAGACCATTTCTGGCATCGCCGGCGGCCTTGGTTGCGATCTTCTCCGTCTGGAAGCTGTTGTCGGCATTCTGCCGTATGTTGGCACTCATCTGCTCGATGCTGGCCGAGACTTCCTCGGCGCTGGCAGCCTGTTCGGTGGCTCCCTGGGACAGTTGCTGGCTGGAACCGGAGATGCCGGAAATTCCAACGGACATCTGTTTGGAAGCCTCTGCCAGTTCCTGTGAACCTGCGGTGACATTGTGGCTGGCCTTGCCTACCTCTCCGAGGGCTTCCCTCAGACGCTCCAGAGTAACCTGAAGGGAAACCACCAGCATGCCAGCCTCATCCTTGCCTGTCAGATAACGAGTATCGATATCATCGCTGAGATCACCATCGGCTATCCGCTTCATGCGTCCTGCTGCATAGGCTATCGGCTTGGCTATGCGTCCGCCCAGGACAAGGGCTATGGCAACCATGATGGCAGCAATGACCGCGGCCGTTGGTATGATGAAACCCAATGCCTTGTTGCGGACAACCCTGGCTTCATCGCGCTTGATGGTTACCACTTTTTCTTTGTCGTCGAAATAATTTCCAGTACCAATCACCCAGTCAAAGCCAGGTACATACATGCTGTAGGATCTTTTCGGCAGAGCCTCGGTCTGCCCTGCCCTGGGGAACCAGTATTCCGTGTACCCACCGCCAGCCATGCCAGCCTGGATTATGGCTCTGATCAGCTCGAAGCCGTTGCTGTCCTTGAGCCCCAGGCGGTTGGTACCTTCCGACGCGTCACCCAGATTGACCTGGTTTACACCCTGTGGTGTATCGGCAAAGAAATAGCTGTCCGTACCAAACCGCATATCCCTGAGCAGATTGCGGGCCATTTGATATGCCTGCTCCGGAGGCAGTCGCCCCGCATCACGTTCCCTGGCCAGGGCTCCCAGCATACTGGCTGCGGTCTGCACCTGGGTTTTCACCAGCGTATCAAAATCATCGTTCAGCAGTTCCTCCAGGGAGGCCAACTGGCTGTCGGATGATGATTTGAGTACAAACCAGAAAGCCGTGGTAAGGGTCAGCGCGACGACAAGAGCCGCAGCAACGGCCAGAATCACTATCTTTTCCCTGATCGACTTCATGTGCAGCTCCTTGCAAGAGATTTGGCCACTAATTGAAATCATTCAGAGTTATTAGATCAAGAATAGGGGATCATGGGAATAAAACAAGGAGCATGCGAGGAAATATTCAACTCCCACCCTAACTGCCCTCTACTGGATCAGCTGATGTATGGTGGCTCAACTCCCCCAGACCGGATCACGTGCCGTAGCTTCGATGTACTCCACACTCTGATGCCTGAAATACGCATCGTACAACCGGGCGTAGTGGCCACCCGCCGACAACAGGACCGCATGCGAGCCCTCTTCCAGAATCCGGCCTTTTTCCAGCACGACGATACGGTCTGCGAAGCGGACTGTAGAAAGCCGGTGGGCTATGACAATGGCAGTTCGGCCGACCATCACCGTCTCGAGCCCCTCCTGGATCTGGGCTTCAGTAAAGGGATCCACACTGGAGGTGGCCTCGTCGAGGATGAACAGGGCAGGATCCTTGAGCAGGACCCGGGAGAGGGCCACAAGTTGTCGCTGACCCATCGATATCGACGAACCACGATGGCCGGTAGCGGTTTCAAGCCCGGCTGGCAGATCATCTACCCAGTCACCCCGACCCAGGGACCGGGCAGCCTGCTCCACCTCGGCATCAGTTGCGGTCGGCCTGGCATAGCGGATGTTCTCCATCACCGTACCGGGGAACAGGAAGGGATCCTGGGACACGAGTCCTATGGACGCACGAAGTCGGTCAAGATCCATGGTGCGGATATCCCGGCCATCCATACGGATGGAGCCATCCTGGAACTCATAGAAACGGCAGAGCAGCTTCACGATGCTTGACTTGCCTGCACCGGTCTTACCGACTATGGCCAGTTTTTCACCAGCCCCTATACCCAGGCTGAAGCCATCCAGGACCGTTTCCTTGGTGGAGTAGGCAAAATGCACCGTGTCAAAAACGATGGGCTTGCCACGGATGCCACCAATTCCTGGTTCCGCAGAGACACTTGATGTCGAATAGTTGTTTCCGGCGGCAGCATGCTCCGGATCCAGTCCTTCCGGCACTGTCTGTTTTACCCGGGGTTCCCGGTCTATGAGGCTGAACACCCGCTCGGCGGCAGCCAGACCATCCTGCAACTGGCTCCAGAAACTGGCTATGTTCAGCATGGGCCACCAGAAATAACCCACAGCCTGCATGAACAGGAACCATTGGCCCAGGCTTACAAGCCCGCTGCGTATACCACCGCCGCCGGCGTACGCAATGACTCCATTGCCCACTCCACTGGCTATGGCCACCACGGGAAAGATCAGCTGCATGACCACGCCCCGGCGCAGGTGGAAGCGGTAGGCCAGGGCATTGTCTGCCTTGAAACCGGTCCAGAGGGAACGCTCCCGCCTGAAGGCCTTGGCCACCGATACCCCGGCTATGGATTCCTGTATCCGGGCATTCACCTCTGCGGTCACACGCTTGGCATGCAGGGTAACGAATCGGGCCAGCTTCCTGAAACCTATGGCCACCAGGATGGCGAAGGGAGCCATGGCCAGCAGCAGCAGGGATAGCAGGGTGCTTATACTCATGAGGTAGGCAAAGAAGAACACCACCAGCATCACCTGGGAGACAAGGTCGGCCACCAGGGCTATGACTCCCGCAAAATCCTCGGTATCGGTGGTGATCCGGCTGACAACCTTGCCGGCGGCATTCTCGTCATAGAAGGACAGGTCGTGGGCCATGGCCTTGGCAAAGGCGTCGGAACGGAGCCGCCAGATGGTGTCTCCCACCACCCTGCCGGACAGATAATGCCTGGCAAAATTGAACAGCCATTCCACAACTCCGAAGCCTGCTACCGCGAGGGCCAGCAGGATTATGGTTCCCGTGGTTGTTGCAACCGTGGCGGCGTCCAGAGCGCGGCTTATGACCACCTGGGCGGCAAACTCGCTCAGGGCCGCGGCAGCCAGTACAACGGCCACCAGGGCAAGGCGGACCCTGAAGGGTCTGAAGTAGGATGCAATCCTGCCGAACAGGGCACGGTCGCTGTATTTCCTGTCGTATGCCTCGCTCTC